>MNYA01000211.1 GCA_001872985.1 bacterium CG2_30_54_10
TCGGCGGAATAGTAATCAACTTTTCGAGCCGCGTTTCAAAGAAATATGGAAGGACGAAATGACGGCCCTCGCCATAGACTTCGAGCTGAATTCCCTTCTGGCCCGGCTCGGTGGCAACGTTCTGATCCTTGGGAAGGTCGCTGCCTGATTTGGCGATGATGATAAGCATCTCTCCGGGCGGAACATAGATGAAGAAGGTGTGGTAGAAGGCGGAAGCGAAGATAAGAACGATCAAAATGATTATGGCCACCATTCCGAGAATGTAGCGGTTGAACATGTCAGTGTACCACCTCAATTATTCGCGGGAAATATGAAGACGGACTGGAGGGCGCAAAGTTTCCGGCCGCAGGGAGTGAGCCCCGCGAATTCACTTTGCTTGTCGAAAGGGGACGCACGCCATCTCTTCTTGAGAAGACCATGTCAATTTCCCCCTTTCTCGTCACGGTGCGGGGCCACGATACCGCTGAAGATGCGGCCGAAGACCCCCTCAGTATTCGCGAAAATCGCGTGAAGTGAAGGGGCGATGCGGGTTACGAACTCGAAATAGGCGTAGTTCTCGGGATTTTTGAACGCGGTGATGGACATCTTGATGGCTTCGGCCTCGGCGTTGGCTTTCATCAAAACAACGTCAGCGCCTGCCTTTCCACGTGAAAGAATCGCCTCGGCCTCTCGTCCTGCAGCTTCCAAGAAGGTGGCTTCCATTTTGAGGCGGCGTTCCTGGTTGATGAGGGCGATCTGTTGCTTGTTCTGCGCGTCGATGATTTTCACCTTGTTTTGCGTTCCCGCCAAGACGCGCTCCCTTTCGAGTTTCACCATTTCCTCGGAGCGGGCGAGCGATTGTTCGGCCTTTGCCTGAAGAAGCTGGCTCTTGTTACGGTTCAATTCTTCCTTGGCGATTTCACGTTCGCGGATCGGCGTGGCGATATCCTGTGGTGGTTCGATATCATTGATCAGAACGGATTTGATAAGAATCCCCTTCGACTCACAAGTGTGCTTGATCTTTTCGTAAAGAGTATTTTGAAAAATCTGTCTGGAGATTCCCATGATGTAATCGAGGGCGCTGTATTTCGAACCCTCGATTCGTCCGTATCCACGAATAGCCGGAATCAAGACCTTTTGAAGGATTTCATTTTTCTCGTGGTTGACATTCATTTCCCCGATTCTAACGAAAATCTCCGGGGCCCGCGCCGGATCGATTGCCCATTCAACAGTCATCAAAACATTCATGTCGAAGGCATCGCTCGAAGGGAACTGGAGCGCGTCATCACCGGCCAAATCGAATTTCTGGGAGCGGCAGTCCATGAGCGCGACCTGGGCAACATAAGGGTTAAGATAATGGGTTCCCGGGGTCAAGACTTCCTTGGAGACGCCTTTTTGGCCTTCCCTGACAAGGAACTCCGATGCCACCTCATCCGTTTGGGGAGTGGCTGGGGCGGTGTTTGTCGCGATGACGAGGGTTTTGTTCAATCCGCCGAAATAGGTCACCACGCCGACGCTTCCGGCGGGGATCTCGACAGCCGGATGTACCTCGACAAACTCAGCATAATGGTTAATGCGGTATCTTCCGGGCATAAGGACATCGCGGACGATTCCCTTCTGGCCTTCACCGGCGATGATCTTGCCGGCAAGCAACTCTTCCTCGGTGAAGTCTTTCCCGTAATATCTGATTCTCACCCCAAGGTGTTTGCTGGGAATCTCGATCATGGGCGCGAGTTCCCAATCCCAGGCGGCGGGATTGTAGAAATGACGGCCTTCAGAGAGAACCTGAAGTTGGATTCCTTTAAAGGTTGGGTCAGGGGCCATGATCTCGCCGGAAGGAAGGTCGGTTCCCATTTTGGCGATAAGAATGCCGGTCATTCCAGGTTCGACCTCTATCCGGCAGAAAAACCATTGCCAAACCTGAAACAGTACAATTGCGGCGACCAAACCGAAAACCGCAAGGATTACCCATGCGTTGCCGCCCCGTCCGGTGATTAGAAGGCGAAAACCCGTAACTTTTGGCATGTCCACCGGTCCTCCTTAATTGGTTGGAGGCAATTATACCACGCCCGAGTTCCGGTGCGACCCGAAATGAAAAGGCGCCCTGAATACCTGGGCGCCTGGGATGTTTTTTGGGAAGGGTTACTTCATCTTATGCCCGCATTCGGGGCAAAAGATAGCGTCATCGGGAACCTTGTGGGAACACTCGGGGCAAATTCCCTTGGGGATCACCTTCGCGCCGCATTTAGGGCAGAACTTCGCTCCCGCAACGCTGGTTCCGCATTTGGCGCACTTTTGTTCTTCTTTTTGGTTCCAAAGTAGGGATCATCGTAGGCCGACCGAGCATAGCCGGCGCAGCAGTTGAGGCACATGTCGCGAACGTTGTTCCAACATTTTTCGCAAACGTATTTTTCGCATTTGGGGCAGTAGGTATAACGATCCTCGATCGCATCCGCAAATGCTTCAGAGATTTCCTGGTGTTTCTGGATCCATGCCGGGTTTTGCTGATTTGGGTTGGGTTCAGCATCTTTGCTGAAAACTTTTGAAAAAAGACCCTTGACCCCTTGGGTGAAAGGAAAAAATTCAGAGCTAAGTGTGGCTTTAACACAGCAGCCGCACTTTTTCTGAAACTGAAAGCCTGGGTTATCCCCCGCAGGCTCGGACAGGTCTTCAAGGCTTTTTATGAAGCTCGGGCTGGCCATTACTCTCTCCTTGAGGGATGCATCGAGAACCACGCTGACAAGGCATCGGCATATTGGGTGGATTCCCTGAGTCCCTGAAGGAACCCTACCCTTACAAATTTTTTCAATTCTACCGCATCGGATTGGCCGGAGCAAGGCAGCCTTTTGAAAGAAGGGCAAGGTATCAAGGGAAGGAACAAGGGAAGGAACAAGGGAAGAAATAAGGGAGAAAATATATGGGAGAAAAGAAGAAGGAGACACCGAGATGCGTTGGGCGGCGAGCGAGGGGCGGGGGAGAGAGAAAACTCTCAGGAGAACTGCTTCAGACTCCGGGAAGAATAACCCTGGCAACAACATTTATGACGCCGAGCAAAATGGCGGCAAAAAAGGTGGTGCTTATCGAGTCCATCTCGAAATCTTCCATGTATTTATCGATCCCGATCAGAAGAAGGACGGTCAGAGCGAAGGACACAAGAAAGACCGTGGCAAGAAGCCCGGCCCCTGCGATGAGTGGGCCGATAACCGGTATGAAGGCGAAGAGCATCAATCCAATGGTCACGATTCCAACCAGCGGGGCTACCAGAAAGCCGGCAATAACTCCGAGAATGCTATAAACAACCGCAACCGTAAAAGCTGTTTGCTCGCTCTTGATTTTGAATCCGGGAAGGACCTTTGAAATTCCGTAGAATGCCCCAGTATTGATCAGAAGGCTCATCACCATGTTGAACATTTTGTTTCTCACTTTTTCAAAACTTTAAACCATAATTCCAGAAGCCGGACGATTTAGCAAGGGGAGAGAACGAAATAAATACAAAACAAAACATCGTGAGAAAGTAAAATTAAGAAATTCGAAGATTTTTTGCCGCAGATAAACGCAGATGAACGCAGATTTGGAAGAGAACGAAAGAAACACAAAACAAAACATCGTGAGGAAGGAAAATTACGAAGTTCGAAGATTTTTTGCCGCAGATAAACGCAGATGAACGCAGATTTGGAGGAGAACGAAAGAAACACAAAACAAAACATCGTGAGGAAGGAAAATTACGAAGTTCGAAGATTTTTTGCCGCAGATAAACGCAGATGAACGCAGATTTGAAGGAGAACGAAAGAAATACAAAACAAGACATCGTGAGAAAGTAAAATTAA
>MNYA01000264.1 GCA_001872985.1 bacterium CG2_30_54_10
GCGGGGGCATGGAAGGCTGTCTCTGTGTCTCGATAACCAGCCGGGGAATCTGATCAACAGACACAAAAAAACCTCCTTTAAAGGGAAAACCCATGCGCCGTTTTCCACCCAGCAATCTTTTTTCAACCAATTTTTCTCTGACCCTTGACACTGCTGTTAATCGGTGGGCGGCGCTTGGGTTGCGCCCTACAAGAGCAGAGTAGTGCCCACACTATTTGGAATGAAGGCTTCCGGCATTGTGCGAGCAATCTGATGAATAGCAGACCAGCCGGTGCAATGCCCGGGCATAACGTAACGCGGTTTGATTTGTTGTAGGGCCGCGACAGTTGCCGGAATGATTGGCTCAAACAAGCTGCCTGTCAAGTGAAATCCGCCAATCACCGCGTAGATAGCTTGAACACCAGTCAAGTGTTGGGCGTGGCGGATAATGTTAATAATCCCCGAATGCCCACAACCCGTAACAATGGTAAGCCCTTTGCCGCGTATGTTCAGGATGGCGCATTGGTCATCCATAATGAGGGGGTCTAGTGCCCAAGCACCGTTTCGCTTGGCGTAATGGATGCGAAAGCCTTTTTCAAACTCGGTAGTGCGGGTGACTTCACCCGATACCAGCACCATATTATCTACCAGCATGGAGGGCCCGACTTCTTCAATGAGTTCGATATTCTCCTGACGAAAATCCGTACTCTTGGGGGCAGGGAGATTGATTTCCGCTCCGTTGGGTAGAACCAACTTTCGCTCAAGGTAAGCGTCAGGGTGCAACACGAGTGGTAACCTGCGAGTGCCCAATCGGTCGATCAAGCCGGGCAATCCCATTGCATGGTCAGCGTGACCATGACTTAGAATGATGGCTTGAATGTCGCTGGCTTTGAGTTCCATTGCGTCCAAGTTGTACAAGATACCTTTTCGGCTCATGCCTGTATCAAACAAGACGCGGCCTTGTTTTTCACCTTGCCGAACTTCAATCAGAACAGAGAAACCATGTTCGGCTATAGGCAAAGGACGGTCGAAAGGGTTAGGGCCCAGCGGTAGGCGTTGGGCGACTTCAGTATTAGCCATTAACAGGTCAATACTGTTGTCCATGATGATTTTAATTTTCACTTCGTCAACTTCCGGCAATGAGATGCGTGATTGAGCCATGGTTACTTCTCCTTTTACTTGAGCGAAGGAATGAACAGCACAACAAATCTATGACAAGCCGCCCAACGTAAAGTTGAGGGGCGCGCCGCTTTTGGCGCGTCCCTCTCGAACGCAATGTTGGGCGGCATTGGCCGATTCGGCTACACCACGACTGCCACTACTGCGGCCTGGACGCGACCCCTTCAATGATGTCGGTGTTCTGCGAATCAATGATGAACCACCTGCCGCCTTCTTGACGCAGTACGTTCAGCAGGATGCCGTTGCGCTCTGGCAGTGGCGCTCCGTCAGGCGTGACGTGGCCCTCAAGCTTCCAGCGGCATCGCGTAATCGCGATTTGTGGTGCAGGAAATCGGGTGAAGACTTCAGCGATGGTCAACCGGCTGTTCTTAAAGAGGGTTTGGTGCGTGAATTCGTGGGCTGCCTTGATTTCTGCTCGCCCCTTCCACCATAGGCCGACAACATTCACGAACTCGGCGTCCGCTGAGAACAACTCCGCAAATGCGTTCATGTCGTGCCTGTTCCAGCATTCGGCGAAAGACTCGACGACACGTGTGACCTCTGTGACTTCTGCTGACATGGTTGATGCTCCTTTGTAAAACAACCGTGGGTGGAGAATGACGCCCAACGTCGTCGTTCACCCGACGGAGGGACGGCGCGAAGCGCGGCTCCAGACGGTCGGGTGCAACGGCTGGTTCGGCGGCATAATCGCCACGTGTCAAGGGAAATCACTTGCCCCTACGGCTCAGAATGTCTCGGAGAACGTAGATCTCGATGCTATCCGAGCCGACCAGTAGCGCGTACCTACCAGGCACCGTTTTGGGGACGAGCTTAGCCTCCTGTCCATCTCCGAAGTTCTGAATTTCCTTTACGTTCCCGAGCTGATAACAGATGATGCAATGAAAGCCTTCAGGCGGGTGTGACCATTGGAACAATTTTTCGAGTGAGAAAACGAGCTCAGCCCACTTGAGCGTAGGCATGTCCTTGTCGATTTGTTCCACGATCAAATCCACGCCCTGTGTCGTGTTGTACTCGCCGATGACGAAGTCGATTCCCGGCTGCTTCGAAGAGATCATTGCTTGCAACAGGATGGCGGTTTCCGCCTCGTTTTGAGGCTCTTTAACAGGGGCGCCGATAATGCCTTCGACCTTGAGGGCAGCGCGCCCCTTGTATCGGTTGACCCTCTATTTACGGATCTGCCGGGCACGACTCTTTCGGTCCTGCTGCTGTTTTTCCTCCTCCTCTCGCTTGTTGTTCTCGTCTTCAACTCGCTTAGCGTCAAAGTATCCCTTAACGAGCTTATCAACCCATAGTTCACGGCAGAACTCTTTGATGCCCTTTACCGCGAGGTCGTACTCTTCTTGATCTGTGCGAATATCGTTTCTGTTCGCAGTCAGATCAAACTGCTGGGAGTTGGCAAGAATCAGCATGGATCGGTAGTAGTACTGGCCCTTGAAGACTTCCTCAAGAATTTCGTTGTTTCGCTCTACGCGAATAAAATCCTTGCAAAGCCAGAGTCCCATATGAGTGTAGGTGTGGGGCACGATGCCCCGATGGGCATCACCCAGCACGGCTCCCACAATCTGAACAACAACAGACTTGCCGTTTTCCGTCTTGCCGCATTCAATGGTCCGTGGCCCAAGTAGCTTGCAGAAGGAATCAGTCCCGTGGCTAGAGTCGGTCTCCTCGTCTGGGAACTTGAACCCATACGTCATAGTTACCGGGAATTGCCCATCGGTAGGCTTGATCTCTACGTCCATCCTTCGTGGGCTATTGAAATATTGGCCGAAAGATCCAAGTACTGTATACCACTGCACGTACTGAGTTAGCTGGTCGAGCGAAGCAAACTCAGACTGCTTTGCTTGGAAGCCATCGACGAAGATTCGCGTGCCCTTACCGGTGGGATCATCAACTTCCTCATACCGGTAAGTTGGAACTATTCCTTTTAATAGAGTCTCCCAGGGAGGAACCTCGCTTTCGGCAAGGACGCGCTTCCCGAGCTTCCAGGTTTCGACTTTAATGCCAAGGCTCTTGTAATAGATCTTTGTCCCGTGCCCCTTGGATCCAATCGAGCCATACGGCTTACCGGAGTCGCCCAGGTTAAAGAAGCCTTCGAGCTCACTCGACCCGACATTTGAACGCGGCACCGTAGACATGCCTTCGCCGTCGTCCGTGATCTCGACAAGAATTTTTCTCTTCCTTGTCCCAGGAAGAGGCACAAGGGTGAACTTGATAGAGGCTTTCGATGCCCCTGCATCCCAAGAATTGCTCAGCGCTTCTCGGATGATCTCCTTGGGGTCCTTGAAGTCCTTTGCGATCTCGAGAAACTCCCTCGCTTCATTGACACGCGGCCGAATTCCTTGAGGCATTCCTAGTCTCCTTCAAGCATTTTCGCCACGACGAACCTGATCTCGTGGCGCGTGTTACTGGCGCTGCGGTCCTTGTGACGCCGAACGTGGAAGTTCAGCGGCGCGCTTTAGCGCGTCCGCTGGAACTACTTGTTATGCGAGTCTTTGGCACCAGAGCAAGCAGGCCAAGCAAGGCAGCGTTTACATCCTCGGCGGTCGGAAATGCCTTGGCCACACGGTCATCCAGCAACACGAGATTGGTGCCCTTGGTGAAGCGGGCGTAATACTTGCCTCGAACACCCTTGCCAAGATCTTCCCGTTTATATTCAGTTCTGAGTTCGTCGTTATCCATTTTCGTA
>MNYA01000292.1 GCA_001872985.1 bacterium CG2_30_54_10
TTTCTCAAGAATTTCCTTATCTAAGTGCCATTCGCGCGTGCCCCCCTTTATTGAGGAGTTACTTCGCGGCGGCGTCGGAAATCTCGGAAGAGGCGGCGTGCGCCGGTTCAGCGGCCGGAGAAGGCGGAACCTTGTTTGGAAAAACGATCAAAGACCGGTATATGAAAATTGCGCAGGGAACTCCGAGGAGCAAGCCCCAAACTCCGAACCAGTTTTCCGAAAATACCAGGATGCAGACCGCGATGAATGGATGAACGGAGAGATGGCCTCCAACGATTCTGGGGTTCAAAAAATAAGCCTCGATGAAGTGGATGATCGCGATCAGGATGCCCGAATAAAGGGCCATCGCCGCGCCGCCGGCCTTGTACCCAATCAGGCAGAGTGGTATGCTTGAAATGATGACCCCGACAACCGGAACGAAGCTGCAAAGGAAAACGAACACGCTCAGGAAAAGCTTGCTCGGAACCCCGAGGAAAGTCAACCCAACAAGCGTCAGCAACGTGTTCACAATGGCAATGATTATCTGCGCCTCGAAAGCCCTTCCGACGATATCTCCGAAGCGGCTGATTTTTGGGCCAAGGATCTTGAAAGGTTTTCCAAGGCGGGAGTGCTTCAGGCTTTGAACCTCGATCACCAGCCGATCGAGATCCCAGAGGATAAGAAAGCTGAAAATCAAGGACAGAATGAGGTGAAACGAGGTTCGAAGAAGTTTCTGCATGAAAGTGGAAACATTCTGCAGAACGTTGGTGAATACTTCCTGGAAATTTTCTTCAATGCCCGCACCTTTGAGGAGAACCCCCCAGGATTCATCCTGCATGATCTCTTTGATCGAAGCAAACAGCTTGTCTTTGGCCTCCGGGATTTCTTGGGAAAGGGTTCTTCCTTCCTGGTAGACCTTTGGCACAACTATCATTCCCATGGCGGTAAGTATCAGAAGTAAGACCGCGTAAACAGTCACGATCACCACCCACCTAGGCCAACTGACACGCTGGTTCAGAGCGGTCACGAGGCTGTTTATCATGTATGCAAGAATGAATGTTATGAAAAAAAGGGAAAGGAAATTGGAAAGAATGAACAAAAGCCCGAAAAAGATCACCCAGACCGTCCCCGCATAGATTCGGCGATAGTTTCTGGCGAGCCAACTCTGGGGAACAGACTGCGGTTTTACAACGACGATCGGCGGTTCAGGCACGGGATTTTCTCCTGCCGTAACCTATCTGGTTTTCCCACCACCCGTCAAGCACTCCTTTGTTTGAAAGTGCCCGAAGCCGTTCATGAACTTCGGGGATGATGCTGCGAGGCGTCTTGTCCTTCCAGACTGCGCCAGGAAGAGCCATGAATGTGTGCATATGTATGAGAATACCAAACCGTTCTACGAGTTCTTCCATGAATTCGACCGTCGCACGTTGGTCTGAAGCCTTCTCACCGGGTGTTCCGAGAATGAAATCAACATGCGGCGTGAAATCGTATTTTTTCAAAAGTTCAAGGGCTTTTACCGCCTGCTCACGAGTATGTCCTCTGTGCATGACTTCCAGCCGTTCGTCAATTCCAGATTGGACACCGATAACGATGACCTCATTCGTCAGAAAGGGGCGCACCACATCCAGAACTTCAGGAATCACGAAATCGGGGCGTACCTCAGATGGAAAAGACCCCAGACAAATCTGTGGATAACCCGCCGCCCGAATCGCTGAAAGGAGCTCGAACAGTGCTTTCGGGTTGGGCTCCCGCCCTGCGGAACCGTAAGCGAATGCATTCGAGGCGAGAAATTTCACCCTTCTTCTTCCGGGAGAAATTTCACGGTAGGAACGCGCAATTTCGACGATCCGGCTGACGCTCCTATGGCGCAAGGTTCCACGAAAAAGGCGCGGAACAGAACAGAAATTACATCCGAACTTGCATCCACGGCTGATCTCGATCGGGGGAAGATACCCGACTGTTGGGTGAAAACCGGGAAATTTGTCCAGGTCGATCCATGCCGGGCCTGCGTGGCAGATTCCGGTCGCTATTTTCCCCGACAACCAATCAACCAAAATGCGGGGGAAAATCTCCTCCCCTTCGCCTGAGACCACCAGATCGAAGCCCAGGGCGTTTACTGCTTCGGGGTCTGTTGAAGCCAACGCTCCGCCCGCGACGAAAAAATGCTTCCCACCGACTGGATAATCGCGACGCAAAGCGGCAATCTCCAGGGAAACCTTCTCAGCGTGAAGCATCATGAAAGAATACGCCCGCAACGTCGGATGCCCCGGTGGCAAATCAGGGGCCGGCTGGTTTTTTTCCCACAAAACCACCTCGACCCTTGCAAGGATTTCCTCCGGACAGGCGCCCAGAAGAGCTCCGAGGCTCACGACGTTGTAGTTCTGAGCCCTTAGAAGAAGAATGGGCCGACCGGGTGGCAGGTTATCAGCAAGCATGCGCCGATATTTTAGCATTTTTTTCATGCCAGTTCCGAAAATTTACGGATACATGCTGGTTTCAAATTAGAAACCGGCTGGTATGGTATTTGCTCCAAAAGCTCCACCACTATTCGGGAGGCCACATGAAAAGGTTTGCCGTTTTCATCGCTTTTGTTGCCATTTTCAGTTGCTGCAGCGGCAGAGTATTTGCGGGGGTCGCTGAAGATTTCATCGAGCTTGGGCGGCAAATTGAGTTGAGCTCCAGCCAGAGCCTCGAAGAGTCCGCATTTCGAGAGGTTTCTTTGAGTTCTCGTGAATCGGAGTTAACCAAGAGCCTTTTGGCATCGGAAGACGAGCTTGGAAAAGTCGCCGGCCGTGCCGCTTCATTAGAGGCCGGCCTTCTTTCGAGGCTCATCTCCAGGGTCAAATTTGAGATCACGCAAGAAAACAGGTTCGGCCTTCAGCCTTCGTGCCAAGCTCTCCAGGCGGCTTTCCAGCCGACCGGGCATGAAGAGAAGGGGAAAAAGAAAATTGCGAATATTTACGGCCGCGAGGTTGACCTCATGGATGGCGATTGGAACACCGCCCCTGATGGCCGTCGATTTTGGACAAGCAACGAGTACCCCGACATCGTTCTCACCCCGGCCGAATACCGTCGCTACATGGCGACCGCAGTGACCGTAGAAGATTGAGAAATCATCCCCTGAGGGCTTCGTTGCCACGCGGCCCCTACGTTTTGCCCCGGAGCGATCTGCCCAAACGCCGGAATTTGAAAGGCCTTTTTCGGGAATGCGTCCCCCTGCCCTCAGATCTCACGCATTCATTCGGGATCCAGGTGGCTACATCGGGCTGAACATGTCCTTGCCGACCCCGCACGTTGGGCAGGTCCAATTGTCGGGAAGCTTTTCAAACGGAATGTTGTTGTTCTCCGCTGGATCGTAAACGTACCCACAAGCATCACAGACATACTTTTTCATTTTTAAATAACCTTCGTTAAATTCGATCGGTCTATGAATCCTTAAAACCAAGCACATTGCCCCCCGGAAAAACGGGCTTCGCGACTTCGGACGGATTATACCCAACCCGGCCTCCTAATTGCAAGAAGCAAGGCAAGCGTTCAGCCTGTAGCGAAACGCTCATGAGCGCAGTATTGCCAATTTG
>MNYA01000496.1 GCA_001872985.1 bacterium CG2_30_54_10
GAAGCGAAGCAATCTCTTGAAAGAAATCTTGAAAGAAACGAGGTTGCTTCGTCGCTGCGCTCCTCGCAATGACAGTTTAAGAGGCAGTTTGTCAGTCATTTCGCTTCGATCTCGATTGCTGGTATCTTTTCGATAAAAAGGGGAATTAACCGCATCTTCACGTCAAAGCAGATTCCTCACATCCGTTCGGAATGACAAGCAATGCTGTCATTGCTGTCATTTCGAACGTTCAAAGGGAGGAACCTCTTCAGCCGGGAACTATTGGATTGACCCCGGATTATTGAGAAGATACGATTATTGGTTATTGGTAATAGTTGTGCCGGCGGGTCCCGCCCCTACCAAACTTCCTTCGTGGAGAGTTTATGCGCAATTTGAACTGGTTTGTCGTTTTCGCGTTTTTCCTTTTGGGTGTTTCAGTGAGCGCCGAAGATTTTGAGCCGGTTGGCCCTGAGAAAAGCCGGCTCGGGCAGATGGGCTTTCGCTCCGAGGACAAGATTCAGTTGGTCGTTCCGAAAACATTCGAAGGACGCACCGTGAAAGAGTGGCGTAAAAACGTTGGCATCGAGCTTTTCGAGGGGATTCGATTTGAAAGGCAGGACAGCAAGGTTCAACTTCGGGGCCTTTCAACGATCTTCGATTTTGATGTCAGGAAAGACAAGCTCGACTTCCAGATCCATACTTCACGGGCTCTACGCCCCGGAATGAATGCCTGCATGGATTGCCACCAAGGGCGGGTTCCAAGGACAACGTTCATAATAGGTCAAGAGTCTGCCCGATTCGAGCCGAAACCAGTGACCAAAGGGAATATTACGTTCACCATTGATGAAGTATCCATGGATACAGGCCGGTTCGAGCTTAATCATTGGCTTCGGAAGCGGCTTATGGTGCGTGCTGAAGGCCGGAGCGGGATCTTCCGCCAGGCAGACCTGCAATTGAAGGTTGCTGCCGCCTCATTCGGACTGGCGGGAATGCTCGGGCATCGGTTTCAGTGGGAAGGCCGCGCGATCCTTTCCAAGATGGCGACTTATTCCAAGCGACGGACTTTGACCGGCCGAATGTCCTACCGATTCGGGAAGCGCCTCAAGGTCGGCTTCAGTGCAGGCGCCTTCCTTGACGGATACACCCAGTTCGGGACCGAAATGTCCGACATGGGCGCGATGACTGTCAAGCTTGCAAAAGAAGATCCGCAGCTCATGCCAACTCTTTTCACCAAGTTGAAAAACGAGCGATTCGGGTATGTCCAGACCTCGATCGAATACGAGTATCCCTTCTGAAGACGCGTGAATCGGCGATGAACCCACGTTTGGCAGTCCTGCAATACAAAAAAGTTGACATTTTCTTCGAAGGGCCTTATCGTGATGGCCAATCCAAGCCTTTTAGGAGAAACTCATGAGCACCAAGCACCTTATCGTGGCTCTCGTAGTTGTTTCAGCCCTTGCATTCGCCGGTTGCGGCGGAGGCGGTGGCGGAGGAGGAGATGTCGGCCCGGCCGCGTTGCCGACGCAGGCCGCGATGCAAGTCGGCATCCCGCTTGCCTCAATGGGAGCGGCATCGATTCTCGCCAAGATCAATCCTGCCGACGTCAAGGTTACTTTTGGCGGCGTAGTCATGAGTTACCGCGATTCCAGCGCGACCAATGCCTATTATGCCGCCACTGTCGGCACCGAAACTGCCAGCAACATTAACAGCCTCCTTACGACAGGTGCTGGAACCCTTGAACTTCAGGTATTCATCAGTGGAGCAACCTTCACTGCTGCCGTTCCGGTTAGTACCAGCGGCCAGACGGGAATCGCCAATATTCAGCTTACTCTTGCCTTCACCCAGGATGCCTCCACGGGTGGGTATACAATGGTCGTCATCCCCGGGAATGGAACCTCGAAACCTGCAAGTAACGACACCAAACCCTTCTTCCTGGCGGTTTCAGCGATCAAATACAAGTTTTCCGCCGACACATATAAAGATCTCAATGGCGCCAGTGATGTCCCCAAAACGGGAACGGTTTTGCGCGTGTATTTCAACACCCCAACCATCACCTCAGCGACAGACAGCTTTACGATTACCGCATCCTCAACTGCGCCTGGTGGTAATGCGTATACCCTTACCCAGGATGATTTAACCTCCGATTTGCTCGTCGCCACGACCGGGGTTATCGCTAGTTCCGCCTACATTGAGATGGCTCTGAACAACACCACGACTGTCACCAAGCAGTTTTCCGCTGGGAAGAGCTATAGTTTGACGCTCGACACGACTCCTGCCCATATTCCTTCAGTGACCGGAGCCTACGGTACCGCGACTTCCAAAATTCCTGTGGGTGCGGTGATCTCCGCAAGCTTCACCACCGCGCTGTAACCGTTTTACGAAGAATTCATGATTCACCGCAAGAGTTTCGTTTTCATCATGCTTCTGGGCGCTCTCGCCTTCGCCGGTTGCGGCGGAGGCGGAGGCGGAGGCGGTGACGGAAGCCCCGCCGGTTCGAACGCCCCAGCGCAACTGACGATCAACGGGGACGTCACCGCTTCTGAGCTGAATGATGGTTTGCTGCCGGCTTCTTCGATTCTGGCGAAGGCAGGCGACCAAATTGATTTCGGCGTTCTGACGATCCAGGTCGAGGGTGATGACGCGACCAAGACCGCCCTATCCGGGACCGGAAAAGCGACCTTCAAGCTGGCAGTCACAACCCTGTCCAATACCGCGCTGAAACTGGTCGTGAAGAATAAAGCCGGAAATGTTCTTCTTGCCAGGGCCTTGTACGGTTTAGCCTTGGGCGATACCAAAGCCACAACTCTCGATGCCACATCAACGGCGATCGTCACCCTGATGACCGCGAACGCAGGCTATTCCGCAAGCGAACTTGAAGCGCAAGTTTCACTCCCGGGGTTTCAGACTCTGGTGGCAGCGTTACGGGCTGCCTGGAAGAACTCAACATCCGGATCTCCGCTTGACGATGCCGCGGTCAAGGCGGCGGCGGCTGGCCTCCAGGTCGGCGTTCAAGGTGGGGAATCCCAGATCAAGCAGGCATACGCAGATATGAAGGCGGCGCTCGAAAACAACTCGCTGACCGATGCCGAGCGGCTGAATGCTTTCATGGGCTTCATCTCCAAAGACTTCAAGGATATCGCCGGAACACCAAGTTACGACGATCTGAGATCAGTCACCGAAAGCCGCCTGCAACGCTACACCATCAACACCTACTCGTTCACTGGCGCTGAACTCAGTTACACAGCTACTGATACCATTGAGCTCACCACGAACACGTATATCGACGTAACACGGAAACCGGGCGCTACCGGCGGCGTCTCGGGCGTCAAGATCACAGTGACCCCGACCCCGAAAATCATCTGGAAGTTCAACGGAACCAAGTGGCTTATTCAGCAGGGTCTTCCCTACAAACAGTCCGAAATCAAGATCTGAACCTAACTTCATCTCTTAGGGAATTGTATTTTGGTGGTGAATGCCCGAAAAGTGGCGGAGGCTTCCGGCCTCCGCGCAGCGGCTGAAAGCCGCTGCCACTTTGTGCCGCCACATGGCGGGAAGGTCACGCACTAAAAGTCCGCCCGAAGGGCGATAAGTTCACCGCTTAGGAATTTGTATTTTTG
>MNYA01000014.1:0-2372 GCA_001872985.1 bacterium CG2_30_54_10
GCAGAGTTAGCCCCGGAGTTAGCTCCGGAGGGTTCGGGCGAGGCCCGGTGGGATTCTGCTGGGAGAACCGGTTCCTCACTTTTTTCGGAAATTTCAAACGGCTTGAGGGTGGGGGTCTTCTCTTGAATTTTTTCTGGAAGAGCCGGCGTATTAAACGGTTTGAGTGCTGTTGTGCGAGGTTTTAGAGGGGAGACCAGGTGGGGAAGGGTTCCCGGAGCAGGTTTGAAAACATGTGCTTCGGATGGCTTTAACGGCTCGAACGATTCGAACGGTTCGGATGGTTCGGATGGTTCGGAGGGTTCGGATTGGGCGGAAGAAGGAGGTTTCAGCGGGGTCGGGGCAGTCAGTGGCTTCAGAGGTTCCATCTTTCCGGATTTGGCCTCCGGCAGTTTTGGCTTGAGGCCGACCAGCGAAGAAGGCGATGTCTTGCCGAACGATGGGCGGGAAATCTCAAGTTTCCTCGGAAATGGCTTGACCGTGCTACCTCCCGCGGGAACGGGTTTCCCTGTAAATTCAGCTCCGGACAGCGGCTTGCCGCAACATGGGCAGAATCTTATAACAGCATCGCATTCGGGACATTGGATGCCGTCGCCGGACAAAAGGGCAGCAGATGCCCCTCTCTGGGTCGCTTTGGGTCCCCAATGACCGGTATCGGTTTTTGTCCAGTTGTCCAGGTCAAACTTCAGGCCCTTGACGCCTCTTATGGCTCGGAGCCCGCCTTCGAGAAATTTGATCTCGACGGCCATCTCGGCGGCAGTTTTCTCGAAGCCAACAAACGCAAGCTCCCCCGAAAAGCTCAGAATTCCGCCGGAGACCTGGAATTTGAGCTTCACGAGGTCGACCCTTCGGCCTGAAAGTTCTCGCCGGACGCCCGCATTGACCTCAAGATCCGTGGGTTCCCTCAATCACGCACCTCCGAAACTCTGGAAACCGCGTAGATCGCGTTTTCTCATCGAACTTTCCTATGCCAAAAAGATGACTTATGGTTCACAGAAGAACCGCACCGCCCAACGCCCACCCCCCCTGGTTTCGGCAATTAGGGAAACTTCCCTTACAGTATATCACGGAAGCTTTCTGGAAAACCATACCTGGATAACCAAATACCTGTTGCCGATGAACTCGGCAACAGGTATCATTGAGCCATTCATGTAAGGGCAGGTTTCGATCCAGCCCGTAGAACGGATGGCGGGGAATGACCTTTCCTTGCTTTGATTGCACCGAAGTTTGTTGCGCGGAATTTAGGATCTATTTGTTTCCCTCTGACCTGTTCAGGCTTTCGTGTTCGTTAGGCCTCGCACCTGAGAAAATCTGTCTTCCTGTGCAGATCGGCTCAGAGAACGCGGACCATCTGCCATGGTCGTTTTCTTTAGGTGAGGAAGAGCGCTTCCTTCTCGGCCTGCGCCGAAAACGTGGCCGGTGCCTGTTTCATCTGAGCCTTTCTGGAAGCGGTCGGTGCGGCGTTCATCCGAACCGGCCGCTTGCCTGTCGCGCCTATCCTTTTATGGCAAGAAAGCATCAGCTCAGTCTCATGCGGCAAGCCCTTTGTCCGGGTCGATGGAGTTTATCCGAGCAGGAGCGCGGGGCGCAGCTGGCTTTGGGTCGTCGTCTTGTTCGAGAGAGCGTGCAATTTGAAGGATTCCTGGAAACGTGGCACGAGGAGTGCCTTCCTTCTATTCAGGCTGAAGAGTCGCTTTGCAGGAATTTCCGAGAGCGCTTCCACCGTTTCCTGAAGTTTCTCGCCGAGCGCATGGGGAAATTGTTTTGAGCCAAACGGGTTATCCCGGAGCCAGTTTACCAGATTCAGGCCTCACTGAAAGCGGCATTTGTTTCTCCGCGAAAATACATTTTGTCCGAAACCGGAAACGCGAAAGCCCGCTTTTCAGCGGGCTTTCGCGATAAGCTACCAAATTCTTTTCAGCCGGTTTTCTCTTGGGCTACGCGGTAGACAAGTTGGCACGGCTCTTTCTTCTCGACAGCACGCTCATGGATGATAACCTTCGCGATTTCCGGGTTCGAGGGAATGTCGAACATCAGGTCGAGCAGCAGATCCTCGATGATTCGGCGGAGTCCGCGTGCGCCGGTCTTCTGCCTGATGGCTTTGCGGGAGATCGCCTGAAGCCCTTTTGGGGTGATTTCGAGTTCGACGCCTTCCATTCGAAGGAGGCGGGAAAACTGTTTAACCAGGGCGTTCTTCGGTTCGGTGAGAATCCGGACGAGGTCGCCCTCGGTCAGCGGATCGAAGGTGGCAATAATCGGGATGCGGCCGACGAATTCGGGGATCATCCCGAATCGCAACAGGTCTTCAGGCATGATTTCAGCGAGGAGTTCACCTATCCGACGATCACGCTTGGTAACCGGGGTCGCGCCGAAAC
>MNYA01000014.1:2406-6070 GCA_001872985.1 bacterium CG2_30_54_10
ACCGCCCAGAACGAAAAGGATATCTTTCGTGTCAAGTTGGATAAAATCTTGATGGGGATGCTTCCGGCCGCCTTGCGGAGGAACGTGGGCAATCTTCCCCTCAATGATTTTCAACAGCGCTTGTTGAACGCCTTCTCCGGAGACATCACGAGTAATGGAGAGGTTTTCTGTTTTTCGAGCGATTTTGTCAATCTCGTCAATGTAGATGATGCCTTTCTCGGCCTTGGCAACGTCGTAGTCTGCGCTGCGGAGAAGGTTGAGCAGGATGCTCTCGACATCTTCGCCCACATAGCCTGCTTCAGTAAGAGTCGTTGCATCGGCAATGCAGAACGGAACGTTCAGAAGCTTGGCCATGGTCTGCGCGACGTGGGTCTTCCCGGAGCCTGTTGGGCCAAGAAGAAGAACGTTTGACTTTTGAACCTCGACATCATCTTTCTTTAAGTTCGTCAGCGAAGCTCGCTTGTAGTGGTTATAAACAGCCACCGAGACGATCTTTTTCGCACGTTCCTGGCCGACTACATATTGGTCCAGGAATTTGACGATTTCTCTGGGTTTCAGGATGTTCTTGAGTTCAAGCGCCGTGTCATCATCAAATTCTTCGAGAATGATCTCATTGCACAAGCCGATGCATTCATCGCAGATATAAACTTCAGGGCCGGCGATGAGCTTTTTAACCTGTTCCTGGCTTTTCCCACAAAAAGAACAACGGAACTGCGGGCCTTTAGACAGCATTTTTATTCCTCACCGGGTTTTGATCCAGGAACCTTTCGCTGCACTACCTCGTCGATGATACCATATTCCTTCGCTTCGGAGGCGGACATAAAGAAGTCACGATCTGTATCCTTTTTGATTCGTTTCAGGGGCTGGCCGGTGTGATGTACCAGGATATCGTTCAACTTGTCTTTGATGCGAATGATTTCCCCTGCCTGTATCTCGATATCGCTTGCCTGCCCTTGGGCGCCGCCCAAAGGCTGATGGATCATTATCCGAGAGTTGGGAAGGGCGTATCTTTTGCCCGGAGAACCGGCGGCAAGGAGGACGGCCCCCATACTCGCGGCCTGTCCGACGCAGATGGTGCTGACGTCGGATTTGATATACTGCATCGTGTCGTAGATTGCCATCCCTGCGGTAACCACGCCACCCGGGCTGTTGATATAGACCGAAATATCCTTTTCGGGGTCTTCCGATTCGAGGAACAGCAACTGGGCGATGATCAGGTCGGCCAGCTGATCCTCAATTCCACCACCGATGAATACGATGCGGTCCTTTAAAAGTCGGGAATAGATGTCGTAGGCGCGTTCTCCGCGGCTACTTTGCTCAATTACTATTGGAACCAGAGTCACCTTGGGTTTCTCCCTTGTTCAAATCGGCGTCACTCACCATATCGTAACGAACGTTGTTGTTCATTAGCAAAAACTCGCGAATTTTGCGGTTCTTGATGGAGGATCGGATATCTATTTTCGTGGATTCCTTGATCGAGCTCAAAAACTTTTCAACCGGGATATTTTGACTTTGGGCTTGCCGCTCGATCGCTGCCTGGTAATCAGCATCTGTGACCTCAATCTTTTCACGATCTCCAATCGCATTAACGATAAGGGTGATTTTGGTCTGGAAGGTTGCTTTCTCGCGCAAACTCTCGCGGATTTCTTTGATATCCTTGTTAGACTTTTTCAGAACCTCTTTCAGGCTGGTACCCATTTGGCGCCATCGACGCTCCATACTTTGAATGAAGAGGTCCGTAGTCTGCTGGATCATCGATTCAGGAACCACTAAGGTGACATTTTCGGCGATCATCTGGACAAGTTTGTCGAAAGCCCGATTTGCAGCATCATCTTCAGAGCCTTCGACCAGGTTGGCACGGATTTTTTCTTTTAATTCAGCCAGATTCTTATAGTCGCCGACATCCTTCGCGAAATCATCGTTGAGCTCAGGGGCGACCGGGCGGGAGATCCGTTCGATTGTTACCCTGAAATCAATGGCTTTCCCATAAAATTTGGAATTTTTTTCGGACTCGCCTTGGAAGGAGTACTGAAAAGCTCTGGTTTCTCCGACCTTAGCGCCTGTCAAGGGGGCCAGCATTTTATTTCCTTCAGCTAGTTTGTGATAGCTTTTCTCATCTGTCAGCTCAGGTTCTGGCTGCCCACCACAGGAGGCCTGGATATTCGCGAGAAAAAAATCATTGATTTGAAGTTCGCCGGCTTCGAGAGGGACGGTCTTGCTGAACTGCTCGCGAACCTGGCCTAGAACTTTCTGAACGCTTTCATCATCGACGATAGCTTTCTTTATTTTAACTTCGAAGCCGTTGTAGTTGAAATCGAGGATTTTGGGCATTATTTCCATGACGCACTTGAAAGTAAAGGGCTCGCCTTCGACCAGGTTCGATTCTTCGAGCCGGAAAGGACTGATGGGCTCAAGTTTGGCTTCCTTGAGGGCCTGTGGATAGGTTTTTCCAACGAGCTCTTCGATGATCTGGCTCTTGATTGCGTCATTGCCGATGCGGCTGGCGATCACATTCTTGGGCGCCTTTCCAGGACGGAACCCTGGAATTTTAACGGCACGCGCTGCCCGCTGGAAAAAATTCGCGTAAGCCTCAACCACCCGTTCTTTTTCTACCTCCACGACAAGGGCGACTTTATTCGGCTCCAACTTCGTGACTTGTGTCTTCAACATGCTGCTGGTCTCCTTGAAACGGGCTCCTGGGGGAGGATTGACTGACGGCTAGGCTCGGAAACCACAAAAGCGGGAGACGGGACTCGGACCCGCGACCCTCTGCTTGGAAGGCAGAAGCTCTACCAACTGAGCTACTCCCGCATCATATTACCACGGTGCGAAGGGCGGGACTCGAACCCGCACGGTAAAGACCACAAGATCCTAAGTCTTGCGCGTCTGCCAATTTCGCCACCCTCGCATACCAAAACATGCATTGTGTAGAATACCAGAAACCGGTTCCGTTGACAAGACAAATGTGATTTGTGTCTTACCAAAATGATAATGTCCTCATTAAGACCAAATTAGAAATGTCCTCTATCTTACCTCCGCACTGGAGGTACAAATGGGAGACATTTTGAAAATGAGTTCGAAGGAACGAAGATCGTTGATTGAGTTGTCCCGTGTGAAAGATGGCCAGCAGACGCTAATAGAGGCGGCCGAGAGGTTGGAGTTTACGTGTCGTCATGTTCGACGAGTTAACAAGAGGTTCCAACAAGAAGGAGAACAGGGGCTGATCCATCGTGGTCGAGGGCGCGGTTCAAACCGGAGTTTTCCAGAAGCGTTTCGCCAAGAGTGCTTGGAGTTAGACCCTAGCCGAAAAGGTACTTTTTCGGCAGGTCAGGCACATTGGCGCGAAGCGCGATCGCCTTCTACACTCATGTTCCATTGCAAGACGAGTAGGACGCCGGGGCTTTTCGGCGAGGGTCGAGCTATACGCCCTTCGGATGTCTGGTTTTGGTCCGACCTGGGTGCGACCTTTGAAGCATGTTAGGGTTGTTAACAATTCAGGCTGTGTTGGAATGCCCGAAAAGTGGCGGAGGCTTGAGAGCCTCCGCTGCAGCGGCTGGAAGCCGCTGCCACTTTGGGTCGCCACATTGCGCGAAGGTCACACCCTCCGACCTTTGCAGCTGAAAAATGGACCCCATCGGCATTGGCGGGAACCAAAAAAGCACTT
>MNYA01000252.1 GCA_001872985.1 bacterium CG2_30_54_10
GTGGTCGAAGAAGCCGCCATCAAAGAATGCTCCGGAATCAAATTCGCCTTTGGTGAGAATCCGAAGAAGGTTTACGGTGACCAGAAACAGTTTCCCTGCACACGGATGGGCACCGCCGCTGTTATCCGCGAATGGCTGATGAAAGCTCAGGATTACGCCAAAAAAAAGAAAACCAAAGATTTCAAAGAACGGGAAATCAAACTCGAAGCCCTTCTGCCGTTGCTCGAAGGGAAAATCCAAGCAAGGGCCCATGCCCACACGGCCGACGATATCCTCACCGCCTACCGGATTGCCCAGGAGTTCAATCTCGATTTGGTTCTCGACCACTGCACTGAAGGCCATCTCATCGCCAAAGAGCTTGGACGGTGGAAAGCCAAGGCAGTTGTAGGCCCAACATTCTCGAGCAGGAGCAAACCCGAGTTGCGCCATAAATCATTTGATACCGTCAGAATCCTGCTGGATGAAGGCTGCCTTGTTGCAATAACCACCGATCACCCGGTGATTCCTATCGAGGGGCTGACCCTTTGCGCGGCGATGTGCGTTCGCCATGGCCTTGAAGAAGATCGCGCGATCAAGGCAATCAGCGAATTTCCCGCCGCCATCCTCGGGCTCGACAAAAAACTCGGCAAGCTTGAGGTCGGTCTGGATGCCGACGTTGTTGTCTGGAACGGCCATCCGCTTGACGCCCGGTCCACGGTCGCCGCCGCCTTTATTGACGGAAAGAAGGCCCTTTGACCCTCCATGCGCCCATGCGCGGATGGGAGACACCTATGTCAATTTTGTTCGATAACGTTCGGCTTTTTACCGCCGGCGCTTTTTTCCCGAGACAGAAAGTTCTGATCGAAAAAGGAAGGATCGCCGCTATTGGTTCCAGAGTCCTCAAGTCTGCCGATGAAATTATCGACGGTAGGGACAAGTTTCTTATGCCCGCCCTCATCGATGCCCACACTCACATGGGTTTGTTCGAGGAGGGGCATCTCACCCCCGGGGAGGACATTTCCGAGTTTTTCCAGGCTATTACACCTCAACTTCGTCCCCTCGACGGGATCAAGATGCGCGATCAGGCTCTCGAAGATGCGAGGCGAGCCGGTGTTTCAGTGTGCATGGTCTGCCCGGGTCCGACGAATCCCATCGCGGGACAATGTTCGATTCTCAAAACCAATGGCCACTCCGCCGACGTCGGCCTGATCGTTGAGCAGGCCGGCATCATGATGTGTTTCGGAGAAGAAACAAAAAACACTTACTACAATCAGCAAAAGAGCCCCTCGACCAGAATGGGAATCTCAGCGTTGATTCGTGAAACGTTGATGAAGGCCCAGGATTACCTCGAACAGAAACATTCAAAGAGGGGCATTCGCGACCGAAACATCCAGTTTGAAAGCTTGATTCCCCTCCTGGATGGAAGGGTCCCCATGCGAGCCCACGCTCACCGACTCGAGGATGTCATGGCTGCCGTCCGAATCGCCGATGAATTCAAACTCAAACTAGTCATCGAGCACGGGACCGAGGCGCACAAAGTGGCGCCGCTTCTTGCGCAGAAAGGTATTCCGGTCGTTCTTGGGCCTGCTCTCGTTCCCCAAATCCGGTTTGAACTGCGTGAAAAGACCTTCGAGAGTGCCTTGATCCTGATGAATGCAGGGGTAGATGTAGCCCTTACATGTGATTTTCCCGGACTTCCGATTGAATCGCTTCGCATTGTCGCGAGTATGGCAATCCAAAATGGGCTTGATGAGCGGCGTGCTATACTTGCAATCACCGAGAACCCGGCCAAAATTCTAGGGATCCAGAGTCGGCTTGGCCAGATCAGAAAAGGCATGGATGCGGATGTGGCCCTTTTCAACGGCAATCCGCTTGATATCCGAAGCAAACTCGAGGCGATCGTCATTGACGGTGAGCTCTTCAAGTTCTGATTTCTTGTGAAACAAGCGAGTGCATGATTGCCAAAGAACGCTGAATCGTAACTTCTCAATAAAGGGGGGCGCATGCCCCCCGTTATTGAGAAGTTACGATTTTGCATTTCCAAAGCACTCGAATAAGTCGTTCAAAATAGGTGTTCAGGCCTGTTTCCGGTATGGAATCGAGTCCTGGATGCCGGCTTGTTCAAAACCCTTCAGCCTTAGAACGCAGGAATCGCAGACTCCGCAGGCTTCGCTCTCCCCCTGGTAGCAGCTCCATGTCAAATGAAAAGGCGAACCAAGATTCACGCCTTTTATTACGATGTCCTTTTTCGTCAGATGGAGCAGCGGCGCGAATATGGAAAGAGCCCGAGCAGCTTTTGTCCCGGCCCGAACGGCGTGATTAAATGCTTTGATGAAGGTTTCGCGGCAATCAGGATACCCGGATGAGTCTTCCTCGACAGCGCCGATGAAGACTTTTCCGGCCCCTATCACTTCAGCCCAGGACACCGCCATGGCAAGGATATTCCCGTTTCGAAAAGGGACATAAGTCACCGGCACACCTTTTTCGAGCCGCCCGAAAGATGGAATCGCGATATTTTCATCGGTCAAAGCGCTTCCCCCGATTTGACGGAAATGAGACGCATCGACAACGAGAGTATGCCTGACATTGAAATGCCTCACAAGGTCGAGAAAGGCTTTCAATTCACGCTTTTCCGTGCGCTGGCCGTAGTTGAGGTGAAAAAGCGCGGGCTCGTATCTCTGGGCGGCAATCGAGATGCAGACGGTGGAATCCATCCCACCGGACGCCACGATTACGGCGAGAGGTTTCAGTTTGTTCGTCATGCTTTTTCTTCGCCGGCGCTTTGCCCGTCACCGTCAGGAGAATATTCAGCGCGGTTGTCCGGGGTTTCCCAGACCTCTACCCGGTCGAGTCTGACACGTGCATTCGGAAGACGGCGAGAAACCTCATCATAGAAAAGCTTTGAAAGATTTTCTGCGGTTGGATGGTTCCCGTTCAGGATAGGGACTTCATTGAGCATTTTGTGGTCGAGCAATTCGCAAACTTCCCCCAGGGCTTTTTTCAAAAGGGAAAAATCGACGACCATCCCTTGGTCATCAAGGCTGGAGGCGACGACAGTAACTCGGATCCTCCAGTTATGGCCGTGCAGATTACTGCACTTTCCAGGGTACCGCGGAAGCTGGTGCGCAGCGCTGATGGATTTATCAACTGAAACCTTGTACATGCTTCAACCGGGAAGGTTCAGTTTCGGAGCGGGGCCATTGTAAGGTTTATCATCATCCGGAGCAGGTGCTCCGGCAGGCTTACGCATTGTCACAAGAAGTTGTGGCGAACAGATGTGGTTTTCGAAAACCGCTGATTTATCAAGGCACTTGCCGTCTGATCTGGGAATCTTGGCGTATCCGCTCAAATATCCTTGCTTGCATTTCGCGCATTGCCGCAGTTCGATCTCGCCATGCTCCCCCGCAGCATCGACGGCGGGAAGCCCGGCCAGAAGGCCTTCCGGAGGGGGGGTAGCCGGAGTCATTGTCGCGAAGGTTTGAGCAATTTCGCGGAGCGCTTTGAGCTGCGTTCCCGTGATACAGGTAAGTTCGGACCGTGACTGCCAAACTTCACTAAATTCATGTTTCAATGCCTCCTTTGAAATGTTCTGTCGGAATCCAGCGAAAA
>MNYA01000215.1 GCA_001872985.1 bacterium CG2_30_54_10
GAGAATCCTCCGGCTTCTGAAAAGGGCTGAAATTCAAATGTCTCGCTTCCCGTTTCCAAGTCCCCAAAAATCAAATTGAAGAGCAACTTGCCAGATTTTTCTAAATTCGTATCAGCTCATTCTGTTTACCGAACAAATTTTCATTGAATTTAGGGCTTCATTTTTTGTGCCGAATGGGGTAACCTAAGCCCAACTTTTGGCAGTTGAAGGATAAATGTATGGATACCAAAGACGTTCCTGAAAATTCCTCGATTAACTCAACCCGAACTCAACTTCAGAACTCGGGTGGCCTGCTGGTCTACCCCCTGCTTCCCCTGAGGGATGTCGTGGTTTTTCCATATATGGTGGTTCCGTTGTTCGTGGGGCGGAAGAAGTCCATTCGGGCCATCGAAGAGGCAATGCTGAAAGATCGCAAAATCATTCTTTGCTCCCAAAAGGCCGCAAAGACTGATGATCCCGCCGCCGAAGATTTATTCACCACAGGGACCGTTGCCGAGATCCTCCAGTTGCTCAAGCTCCCCGACGGGATTCTCAAAATCCTCGTCGAAGGAACAACCCGCGTCAAAATCCGAAATTTCATGAAAATCGACGAGTTTTTCGAAGTCGGTGTAATGGAAGTTGTCACCCAGGATCAGAAAAGCATTGAGGTACAGGCGCTGATGCGGAATGTCATCACGCTTTTCGAGCAATACGTCAAACTCAACAAGAAAATCCCTCTCGAAGTTATCATGGTCGCAAACAATGTTGAAGAGCCCGGCCGTCTGGCCGACATCATCACTGCCCACCTGAACCTGAAAGTCGAGGAAAAGCAGAAAATCCTCGAGGCTTTCGAACCTAAAGCCCGCCTCGAAAAGATCGCTACAATTCTGAACCGCGAGCTCGAGATTATGATGGTCGAAAAAAAGATTCGTGGCCAGGTTCGAAAGCAGATGGAGCAGATTCAAAAGGAATACTACCTTCGCGAACAGATGAAGGCTATCCAGAAAGAACTCGGCGAAGGAGAAGAACGCGGCGAGGAGATCGAGGGACTCAAGGCCGCGGTCGCCAAGGCGAAGATGCCCGAAGAAGCGCGAAAAAAAGCCGAGAAAGAGATCGGCAAACTCGCCAAGATGCCCCCAGGATCGGCCGAAGCAACCGTCTCCCGGAATTACATCGACTGGCTCGTTTCGCTTCCCTGGTCGAAAGTCTCCAAGGATCGTGTCGATATTTTGAAATCCGAGGAGATTCTCGAAAATGACCATTTCGGCTTGAAAAAGGTCAAAGAACGCATCCTCGAATACCTCGCGGTCTGTAGACTGAAAAAATCAATCAAGGGTCCGATCCTTTGCCTGATCGGCCCTCCCGGCGTAGGTAAAACAAGCCTGGGAAAGTCCATCGCAAGATCCCTTAACCGGAAGTTCGCCCGCATTTCCCTCGGCGGTATGCGGGACGAAGCTGAGATCCGGGGCCACCGCCGCACCTACATCGGAGCAATGCCCGGCCGTATCATTCAGGCACTTCGAGATACCGGCTCGAAAAATCCCGTCATTCTCCTCGACGAAATCGATAAGATGGGCATGGATTTCAGGGGAGACCCAAGCTCGGCCTTGCTCGAGGCTTTAGATCCCGAGCAAAATTATTCCTACTCCGACCATTACATCGCCACTCCATTCGATCTTTCAAAAGTGCTTTTCCTGACCACGGCGAATGTCCCGCATACCATTCCGCCGGCGCTGAAAGATCGCCTTGAAATCGTCTTCCTACCCGGTTACACCGAAGATGAAAAGGTGCAGATAGCCAACCGCTACCTGGTTCCGAAACAGCTTGATTCCAACGGGATCAAGAAATACAAGATTTCCTTCGACGAGAGCGGTATCAGAAAAATTATCCGGGAGTATACCCGGGAATCCGGAGTTCGAAGCCTCGAAAGGGAACTCGCTTCCGTCTGCCGAAAGGTGGCCAGATACGTCGTGACCCAAACCAGGTCAAAAACCGAGGAAGAAGTTCGAAAGCAGATCGAGGAAAAGCCCATTCTCGTCGATGGCGATAAAATTGAGTCATACCTTGGGGTTCCTACTTTCCACTCCGACAAAAAGGAAGAACGCGACGAAATCGGCGTTTCTACTGGCCTTGCCTGGACCGAAGTTGGCGGGGTCATTCTCCCCATTGAAGCAGTTGTCATGCCCGGCCGCGGGAAAATCATCCTCACCGGATCCCTCGGAAACGTCATGAAGGAATCAGCTCAGGCCAGCCTTTCATATCTTCGCGCCCGCGCCGAGCAGCTCCACATGCGCCCGATCGATTATGAGAAGATCGACATTCACATCCATTTCCCCGAGGGCGGGGTTCCAAAAGATGGCCCTTCCGCTGGAATTGCGATCACCACAGCGATTTATTCCGCCCTGAACGAAGTTCCAATCAGTCGCGATATCGCCATGACCGGAGAAATCACCCTGCGAGGGAAGGTTCTTCCCGTCGGCGGGATCAAAGAGAAACTCCTTGCGGCGCACAGGAGCGGCATAACCACGATTCTTGTTTCCGAAGAAAACGAGAAGGATCTCCAGGAAATTCCCGAGGAAGTCCGAAAAGATCTGACGATTCATAAAGTTAAGAACTGGGAGCAAGTCATGAAGCTGGTCTTCACGGGCGCCCCTAAAACTACGCCGCTCCGGTTTCCCAATTACCCGTTCGATCGCCCCAAGGGAAAAACAAAGTCAAAAATGAAAGCAAAAAGGAAGATGGCTTGATTCTCAGGATTGATTTCCCATGAAAATAACCGCTGCCGTCTTTCATGCCTGCGTCACCTCCCTTGATGCCTTGCCACCTGAAAAGCTTCCGGTTGTTGCCCTTGTAGGCCGGAG
Source organism: bacterium CG2_30_54_10 (assembly GCA_001872985.1). Classification (GTDB taxonomy): domain Bacteria; phylum Muiribacteriota; class Ozemobacteria; order Ozemobacterales; family Ozemobacteraceae; genus CG2-30-54-10. The sequence goes on from MNYA01000215.1 coordinate 2,841, forward strand.
CAACGTGGGAAAGTCTTCGTTGATCAACACCCTCGTCGGAAGGCGCGAAATGGCCAAGACCAGCTCCACCCCTGGAAAAACCCTGACCATCAACTTTTATCTCATCAACGACCAGTTTTTTCTCGTTGACCTGCCAGGTTATGGGTATTCCAAGGCATCCAAGGTCACCCGGCAGCGCATACAGAAGATGATGGACGAGTTTTTCGATGGATTCGCGAAAATCAAGGGCGTCATCCAAATTCTGGATTCCCGCCATCCCCCGTCAACTCTGGATCAGCAAATGCACAACTGGATGGCGGAGCGAGGGTTTCCACTTCTCGCCGTTTTGACGAAAATGGACAAGCTTACCCAACAACAGGTTCCCAAGATGAAGCGCCAGTTACTGAGCGATCTTGGTGAAACATGCGGCATACTGTTTTCATCAAAATCAAAGCAGGGGCGCGAAGAAATTCTCGATTCCCTCGATTGCCTGTTTAAAAACGGAAACTTCGATCGTAGCGATCGCCAATCCGGCAGGGGTGAACGGCCATCCGGCAGGGGCGAACGGCCATCAGGTACCCAACAAGGCGATGGAAGGCTTCGACAAAGGCGCCGGGGCGCTGGTTCACAAGGTGGCAGGCCGGGCCGTCAGAGCGCTGAACGCCAGCCTTCAGCTAAACCTTCGAACGACCGGACCCAGCCCCAGACCCAAACCCAGACCCAGGCCCAGACCCAAGCCCAGACCCAGGCCCAGACCCAGGCCCAGAC
>MNYA01000448.1 GCA_001872985.1 bacterium CG2_30_54_10
ACAGGCTCACGAAGTCATGCCGCGCGTTCATAACGTCGCCTCTCTGCTCAAGCGGTGGCTGCTCGGAACTCTCCAGGGCGGTGTTCAACAACAGCATCTTGATTACTACCTCGATGAATTCACGTTCCGCTTCAACCGCCGCCGATCAAACGCCCGCGGATTACTCTTCTACCGTCTGGCCCAACAAGCTGTTGCCGTCGGCCCAGCACCTTACAGTTCCATTATTTACGGCAAATCGCCAGTACGTGCGTGAAGGGGATACCCATTTTGGTCCATTAAAGAAGGTGTTCCGTTCATGACGCACATCTTTTTTTGGTGACTGTATCAAAGAACCCAGGTTGCGCTGCGGCAGCCCGAGTTTTTCCGCCGGGTTCAGGCCAGGGCGATCAACTCGATCTCGAGCAAAGCGTCCTTGGGGAGGCGGGCGACCTGGACCGTGGAGCGGGCGGGGGGATCCTTGGGGAAGTGCTTTCCGTAGATCTCGTTCACCTTGGCGAAGTGAGCCATGTCGGACAGAAAGATAGTGGTCTTGATAACATGCGAGAAGTCTGAACCGGCCGCTTTCAGAACCTCGGCAAGGTTTTCCATCACCTGTCTGGTCTGACCCTCGATATCCTTGGCCTCGATGTTTCCGGAGGCGGGAGCGATAGGGATCTGGCCGGAAGTGAAGATGAAACCGTTGGCTGAAACCGCCTGGGAATAGGGGCCGATCGCGGCGGGGGCATTCTTGGAAGAGATAATTTTACGAGACATATTTTCCTCCTGATTTTATGGCATTTTGAATGGTAGTCGAGTTGATGGCTTGGAAGCAAGCTAATTAAATCCCGGAATTCGCCCGATCAAGGTGAACGCGGACCGGAAATCCTGGCTCGTTCCCATTGCTCTTGCGCGGCAACGGGGGTAAAATGTCATTGTGGAGTGCGAAGGAGTCGTTATGCTTGCCTCGAAGAAATGGATTTTCCTGACAATGGTTCTTGTGGGAACCCTTTCGATCGTTCTTGTACCCAGGGTTCAGGGCGTTCAGGATATCAAGGAAGACTTGATAATCTCTGGAACCCTCCGTGAAAACCTCACCCGGATAAAAGTAATGTACAGATATGCCTCGGAAATGATCCAGGAAGCCGGTCCGTTTCTTAACCCGCATCATCGGGCCAGATACCGTTTTAGTCCGAGCGATCGGTACGCGCGGTCTTTGATGGATATTTCCCGAAAGATGCATCTCGATATGTCCCTGATGAGGGGCCTTCTTTCAGATGCTCAGGTCACCAACCGGGATGCGATCTTGAAGAGCCTCCTGGACGGCTGCGATTCCATCAATGTTTTCGGCAAGCGGGCTCTCAGAGCACGTCGCGATGGGAACTTTGCCCTCTACATCGCATCCGCGCAGGGTGCACAGAAAGGGATAAAAGAGCTCGACAATTCCCTGGCGGCGCTGGAAATCGGCGTCAATGCATCAATCCGTGATGCGGATGCAAGGCAGGAAGACCTCTAATAACCGTTCCAAGGAGACCCTCATGAAACAATCAGAAGCCAGGAGCGAGAAGCCAAAAGTCAGAAGTCAGCTCGCGGAGGCCCTCATGAAACTGTCAGTCTTTCCTCGGCCCGCAGCCGGACTTTTGTTCGTGGTTCTGCTTGCCGCCCTGCTGTTCCTGCCTGCCAACCCGGCATTCGCGGCGGCCAAGGACCGGGAACCCGCCTCCACACCCAAGGAGGAGTCAAAGAATCTGATCCGTGAAGGGCTCAACTGCCTCATCATGGAGCGGAACAAAAAGGCCGAAGAAGCGTTCCTCAAGGCAAAGAGCATCGACCCCTATTCCGAGGAGGCCCATAACTTCCTTGGGTTGCTCTATTTGCAGGAAGGGCTGAATTCAAAGGCTGAAGAGATGCTCCAGCGAGCGGTCGCGATCGATCCCATGTATTCCGAAGCCCTGCGTAACATCGGCAAACTTTACTTACAGCTTGAGCGTTTCGAAGAGGCTGTTTCCTACCTGAAGCGGACCCTTGCGATCGATCACAACCAGCCATATACTTGGTACCTTTTGGGCATGTCCTGCTACTTCACCGGCCGGGTCGAGGATGCGATAAAGGCCTATGAAGAAGCGTTCTCCCTCGACCCGAACCTGCCTGCCGAAGCTCATTACAATCTTGGAGTAGCCTATCACGAGACCTCGCGGTTTTTCGAAGGGATCCATGAGTATGAAACGGTACTGAAGATGGAGCCCCAGCACATAAATGCGATGAACAATCTCGGTCTCGTGTATTCCGTTCTGGGCGAAAAAGATCGTGCCATCGAGTTGTTCAACCGCGTCCTGAGCCTCGATGCCAACAACGTCAAAGCCCGGATCAATCTCGGAAATGTCTACCTTGGAACCAAAAACCTGATTGAGGCCGAGAAGATTTACCGCTCGGCCATAACTCTCGATGAGAACGACATCAGCCCACGCCTCAACCTTGGGGTAGTTTACTTCGAAAAGGGTGACCTTCCCCAGGCAAAGCAGGAATGGGAGAGGTTGCTGAAGAAAGACCCGAACAATCTAAGGGTACTATCTGTAATGGGGTCGGCGTTCCTTGAAAAGAAGCAGTTTGCTGAAGCGATCGAAGTTTTCAGGAAAATGACAGCCCTGATGCCTGAAAATGGCTCGATCGCGAACACTTTGGGATACCTTCTTGCGGATCAGGACAAAGAGCTCTCGCTCGCGCAGAAGCTGATAGAGAAAGCCCTTGACCTGGACAAACCAAATCGGGCAACCTATCTCGATTCGCTGGCCTGGGTTCACTTCCGGGGTGGGAGACTGAACAAGGCTAGAAATGTTCAGGAGAAGGCGCTGAAAATCTTCAAGCTTTCGCACGAACAGATTTCGAGCGAAGTCCATCTCCACATGGGCCGGATTTACGAGAAACTCCAGTTGAAACAAGAAGCTGCAAAGGCTTATGAGGATGCGATTAAAAGCAACACCGATCCCGCGATCGTTGCACTTGCATCCGAGAGCCTTGGTTTGTTGACCTCCAAGAAATGAGCGGTCGGGCGCTTAGCGCCCTCCGGTCTGCTCTCATGTTTCCCCCGGATTATTGAGATGATACGGTAATTCGATCCCTTAGGAAATTGTATTTTTTACCCGAGTGAACCTACCGAACCTACCAAACCTACCGAACCCATCAAACCTACCGAAGCGGCCGATCCAGCCAGTGAAGAAGCCCTTGGTTTGAGCCCCTCCCGCGAAGGTTGCGAGAGCATGGGGCCGCGGGATTGGGGGCTCTTTGCGAGGGCGGTTGTTTTATGGGGCGTGGGTTTCGCGGGTGGGGTGGCTTTTCGGCGAAATTTGCCGGACTTTTCTTCCGGGATCGCATTTTTTCTGACTGCGGTTGTGCTGGTCATTCTTTCTTTTCTATGGGTGGCCGGGCTTTCGCGGTTGGCATTTCACCGGACGACCTATATGGCGATCGGAGCCGTGGGGTTGATTCTGGTTATTCCGGTCGCCCGGCCGTTTGTTGAAAGAACGCATGGAATCGAACAGGTCGCCGCCGGTTTCAGCGACAACTTTCTTCTGGGGGCGGCCCTGGCCCAGGTTCCGGGCGCCAATCGCGAATGGCCGATCATTGCCCGCAATCACCTCCACGAGCGTGCATCTGATTTCCTCGAAGAGTGTTTTCCGGAAAATCGGTTCAGGATTTTTCTCCTTTGCCTTTCCCAGCTTCTTCTTGCGGGCGGAATAGGGTTGTGGATCGGGGGGGGGATCGATGAGAAGAGCCATCTGA
>MNYA01000019.1 GCA_001872985.1 bacterium CG2_30_54_10
AATCCAGCGAAAAAGTGGCAGCGGAATCCAGCGAAAAAGTGGCAGCGGCTTCCAGCCGCTGCGACGCGGCAAGATGCCGCGTCCACTATTTGGGGCCAAACCGAGAAATTTAGCGGACATCGTTAGTTACACGTCGGCGCATATACCAATTCAGCTCTCCGCCGATGGTTGGGAGACCTTTGCATAATGTGGCGACCCAGCAATTCAGCGCAACAGGAATTCGACCATCTTGTCGAGCTGTTCGATTGTCGAGCCGGCCCATTCAGGGTTTAGCTCTTTCGCGAAGCTCATCTGATCGAGGGCTTCCTGCTCGTTTCCGACCCCGGCATACGCGTAGGCCAATAATGCATGAACCTCGGCGTCGCTCATGCCGGTATTGCGCCGGGGAACGTAATGGAAGTGGGAATTTTCCTTCCCGAGCTGCTTGAAGAAAATATCCACGGCCATTTCGAGGTCGGTCTTCGAGCCTTTCTGGACGTAAGCCGCGCCGAACCCAACCTTGGCGTCATCTGAAAGAGCGAGTGCCTTCTCGAACCATGGCATACCATCGGCGAGGGTTCCGATGCGGGAACGCGCCCATCCAAGCCCATTGTTGGCTTCGGCAGCTTCCTCGGCGGTGGGATTATCTGAAAGAACCTGCTGGAAGGCTCCTACAGCGCTTTCCCACTGGCCTTTGTTCATGAGATCCCAGCCTTTGTCGTTGAAGCTGTCCGCTCTTACGATGGTGACGCCGCCCGTCTGGGGATACTGGTTCGTCCCTTCGCCGTTGACCCCTCCTCCGCAACCGGTGAGAAGGATCATGAAAGGAAGGGCGGTCAGAACTCCAATCAGAAACCGCTTTTGCATCTTCGCTCTCCTTTCTTGCTTTACCGCATTACCGCGAGCTTGCCGCGGGTCTTGAGCGTCCGGCCATTCCTTTTGGCCTCGAACTTGTAGAAGTAGATTCCGTTGGCCACACGATCGCCATCGCCATTGGTCAGATCCCAACGGATCTTTCCGGAGGCTAAAGCTGTGAAATCACCGGTGTCAAACCCAGTCACCTTGTGCCCGGCAGAGTCGTAAATCTTGAGAGCAATATCATCCGCCCGCTGCTGCAGGTTATAGGTGAAGAAGACCATGTTTCCGACCGCGGGGTTGGGGTATGCCTGTAACTCATCGAGCCCGAATGGCCCGGGAGCTGTAACCGTAAAGTCGTTTCTTAATGTATTTCCCGCCTTGTCGCTCACTTCGATCGACACCCTGTGGGCGCCCTTCGAAAGAGGCTTCTTAACCTGGTAGGAAAGATTTCCATTGTCCGTCATGATGACATCCGGCTGCGGGATTCCGTCGATCATCAGTGCGATGCCCGTGCTCGCAAGGCCGGAGCCGAAATCAGAGAACGAACCTTCGAAGGTCGGAAGCGGATCTTCAAGGCGATCCAGGTTTCCCGGGGTCAACCGCAGCATCTGGGGGGCGGAAACATCGGCCATCAGGGACAGTTTCCCGAGCCCGCCAAGCTGGGCGGTGATCCTTCCATTTTTGAGGGTTCCGCCGCAGAACACCCAGGTATTGCCCACCTGGCGATATATGTTGACCTTGTCGGCCGGAACCTTCAAAGCGAGATTTCCGACCTGAGCGGAATACCAGACACGCCGCATCAGACGGACCGATGTCGGGCCAAGCTCCTCGAGCGGAAGAATTTCCACCAGATCCTTTTGCGAGACCCGAACCGGCGCGGCAACCCTGTTTCCAAGGATTCCAGCCGATTGAACGGCGCCTGACACATTGTCCGACTCCTGTCTTGGAAGGATGTAAAGGGCGCTCTTCCTTTCAACGGAGTTAGCGGCAACGTTCAATGTTGCTTTGCCGTCGGAGGACTGCAAAACGACCTTGGCGTCAGGGATGAGCGCGGTGACGGTGAACTCCACCGAGGCCCTTCCGATCATTCCGTGAAGGTCGGTGCCGGTAACGTCGATGTAGGCCTTTCCAGGTTGATCGGGGTTGATCCTGTAGGAGCCGGAATAGTAGCGCTCCTTCAGGAAATTCATCGGAACCGGGATTCGGGCGGCGCTTTGCGTGACGGAGCAGGTGGGAGGGGCCTGCAACGCTTCAGTCGAGCGGGTCACGATCACCAGTTCGTACTCGTGCGCGGGGTTGGAGAACAACTTGACCTCAAACGCCGGCCCGGTGTTGATGACAACACCGTGGGTAGAATCGCTTTCCATCTGGTTTCCCGCCAGATCCTTGGCGTTCGAGATGGCAATGGTGGCATTCCCGTCATACATGGCGCTGCTATTCTTGGGGATAACCGTAGTACCGGTCCAGGTGTTATCCTTGTAGGAAAGCTGCTCGATCAGCATCAACTGGCCACCCGCGGAGGTCAGGCTCACCACGGGAGTTACTGTGGTATCCATGTTTTCGCTGAATCTGATTGTGAACGTGACCATGCCGGTCGTGATCTTGTTCCCGGTTGACGGGGTAGGCTGCACTTCGAGCACTTTTGGTTTTACAGTATCAACATTGACGCGCCAGGTGGTTGAGAAACTGCTGACATTCTGACCGTCTTCGCAGAGCTCGATGGCAGCAACCCGCCAGAAGAATGCCCCGTCCTTCGGAACCGAGTAGGCTGCTTCAGTCATCTGCGTGATCTGACCCACCAGCCCGTAACTGTTGGAAACATGGTTGAGGACGTTGTTGAAACTGGAGTCATCGGAAATCTGGAACAGATACCGGTCTCCGTCCGTCACGCTGCTCCACTTGAACCGGATCCCGCGGGTTCCGGAGATCGAATCGTTGAGGGGAAGCACGAGTTTCGGCGCAGCGGGAGGAGTCCGGTCGATCGTGATCGTCACCTGGGTAAATTGGCCGGCCGCGGCTTGTGGATTGGGGTTTGATTCGTTTCCGCCGCGGTCCTTACAGGTTCCGAAAATGTTCAGGGGGCCGTCCGTATGCGTAGAGATGTCGAGCACGCCGCTATGACTGGCGATTTTGGTCGGAAGACTCGGAACGCAGCTCAGAATCACCCACGGATCGGTCTCGGGGCGTGCCTTCGCTTCAACTACAGCCAAGTCGGCGAAAGTTCCCTGGTCGCGAACGCTTCCTTTCACGACAACCGTCTGCTGGCGATATTTGTGATTTGCAAGGGGAAGGTCAAAGGTGAACTCCGGGCGAAAGTAATCGAACAGATGGGAGAACGTAAAGCTGCTGATGTTGGGCTGGTTTAGGGTTACACCGTCGGCCGCCCTGACTCTCAAGGTAATCGTTGCGACGCCATCAGCGGTAGCCGGCGGATTAGGCCGGGTCAGTTGGAAGGCATTGGCGCCTGCCACCGGGGTTCCGGTGGCGGTCACGGCATCCATGTCCGCAAAGAAGCTGGATGTGGCCATATTGATTCCACTTCCCTGGCCGCCTTGCCATGTGGCATCCTGAGCCTTGGCTGCGCCGGCAATGCTGGCAATATCATTCGGGGCATCTGAAAAATCGACCCTCATGTTGGTATTGGCAAGGCCGATCCAGGTGTCGGTCGGAATCCGTGAAGTAATGACCGGGGCCTGGGTATCAAGAAAGAAGTAGGATCTTGTTGCCGGGCCGGTGTTTCCGAATTGGTCGGTCGGAACCA
>MNYA01000481.1 GCA_001872985.1 bacterium CG2_30_54_10
CGGGCTCAGGCTCAGGCTCGGGCTCAGGCTCGGGCTCGGGCTCAGGAACCGGCGGAGGAGGAGAGCCCAACGAAACCCGCCCCGACCTTTAACCGATAGCCGAGTATCCTTTCCCGTTTGTTCCCCATGGTCAGCATCCCGCGCCGCAATGTGTCGATATTCCTCTTGACGACGCTGGTTTTGCTTTACCTTGGAGACGGAGTATTCGGATTTCTCGACACCCGGATCCGGGATATCTGGGTCAGGTGGCGTGTCGCGGCAAACCAGCCCGATGTGCATCCATGGCTGGCAAAGACTGCGTCGTTGTTTCCTCTCGATAAGCACTCAGGGGATATTCTCCTGGTTCTTTATGACGATCGGGCATATCTCAGCATTCCGGGCCCCCCTCCGCCATGGAACAGACGGGTTTTCGCCGATGCGATCCGAACCATCGGCATGGGCCATCATAAGGTTCTTGGAATCGACCTGTTCTTCCGGGCGCCTTCGGCTTTCGACATAGAACAGGATGCCGACCTGATCAGCGCGGTGAAACAAGCCAGCCCAACCGTTCTGATGGCATACCGCAAGGGAAACTTCGTCGCTTTGCCTTTCCCCGCGCTCTCCGAAGTGGCTATTTCGGCCCCTCCGTATTTCTATCCGTATTTGGATGAATCGATCAGGAAGTCGAGCCTTGTTTACAGAACCATGGATGTACCCCCGAGGTTGTCCTTCGTGGGAGAGATGGCGCGTCTGTATTGGGGCCTTCCCCCGGAAAAGGTCGAAATCCTCGATCGGGAAGTGATCTTCCATCTGCCCGGAGGCGATCGAAGAATTCCCCTCGACGAGGGAGAAAACCTTTTCATCAACTACAACTCAATGTTGAGGACGATTCCAGTCATATCGATGTTCGATCTTTTCCATAAAAAAATCGATCCGGTTGCGTTCAAGGACAAGGTGGTCATACTGGGATTAAGTAACTCACTCATTCAGGATCGGTTCATGACCCCGACAGGCATGCCCGAGTTCGGCTCGCTTATTCACGCTGTTACCCTTCAAAACATTCTAACCGGAACATTCCTCCAAAACTCCGGTATCTGGCAAGGTTTCCTTCTCGGCGTGATTCTCCTGCTGACCTCAACCTTGCTTCTCAGCCATATCCTTCAGCCGCTTCCATACCTTGCCGCAACCGCGGGAGGTTGTCTTGTACTTGTGGTGTTTTCTTGGTATAGCTTGATTTTTTCCCTTCAGATGACAAATGTTGCGCCCGGCCTCTTCGGACTGATCGCGAGCTGCGTTTTCTCGGTGGGAGCCCGCTATTACAACGAACTCAGCGAGAAACTGCGCATCAAAAATGCTTTTCAGCATTACGTGACCACATCGGTCGTGAACGAGATGCTTAAAGATCCGGGAAAACTCGTTCTCCACGGCGAGGAACGTATCATCACCATCTTCTTCTCCGACATCGCAGGTTTCACCACATTGTCCGAAGGAATGGCGCCGATAAAGGTAGTCAACCTGCTGAACGAGTATCTGACCCTGATGACCGAGGGGATCTTCAAATTCGAGGGACTCCTGGACAAGTATGAAGGCGACGGGATCATGGCGGTTTTCGGCGCTCCGATCGGCCAGAGCGATCACGCGATTCGGGCGTGTCGCTGCGCCATTGACAACCAGAAGTCGCTTTCCATGCTTCGCGAGAAATGGAGCCGGGAAGGCAATCCCGAGATCAAGGCCCGAATAGGCATAAACACGGGGATAGTAGTTGTCGGAAACATGGGATCGAAAATGCGGTTCGACTACACCGTCATCGGGGACAACGTCAATTTGGCTTCGCGCCTCGAGAGTGCAAACAAGATTTTCAAAAGTGATATACTGATCGGGGAAGCGACGAACGAACTTGTCAAAGATAAGATCCTGACGCGTTTTGTCGGTTCCCTTCTGCCGGTCGGCCGCCTGAAGACCGTACGGACGTTTGAAATTCTGTGTGCGCTTGACGAGCCCGACCAACAAATGCTTTCCAACTTCCGGAATGCAAAGGAAATTTACGAGACCGCTTTCCAGCTTGCCATTGACGGAAAACCAGCCGAGGGGCTCGCTCTTCTCGATTCTTTCCAACCCGGAAAATCCGCCGATAAGCCGCTTCAAATCCTCCATGAAGAACTTACCCGACTTGCCGCCCAGCCTCAAAAGGAGCACTGGGACGGTGTCTGGAAGCAGAGAAAATAGCTCGCAAGTGTGAGATATTCGCATGAACCTTTTTCAGATCGAGGGGAGAAAATACCGTGTTTTTTTCAGATCTTCTGAACTGGTTTTCCCAGCGACTGGGAGGCCCCCATGGACGTTCTTGAAAAGCTTCCACCCGATGACGGGGAAATGGTTTCAATGGCACGCCAGATCCTCGAGAGCACGCACTTGCCCGAGGACGTGCGCCTTGCCTGGAAAGCGGTTCTGTCTTCCTCGTCGCCGTCCTGCTTCGACGCGGAATCCGTGAAAGGTATTCCCGAAAACATGGGTGAAGGGCCCTGTGATTCCGACACCACACGGCACCCACGGTAAATTTGTAACCTCTCAATAAAGGGCTGCACGCGCCCCCCTTTATTGAGAAGTTACGTAAATTTGCTCTCACGGATTCTACTTTTCAGAAGCTGAGTTTTCTGTCACGCACAAATACCGTAATTAAGCGGATTTTCGTTCAAGAACAAATCCACCGTGGTTTTTGTTCAGTGACAGGCGAAACCTTGATGCGGTATAATTGTACCGGTGGCACAAAGCCGTGGTGTGATTTTTTGCGAACTTATCCAGATTGGTATTGCTCTGGTCGACCTAAACTTGAACCTGGAGGTTACCTGTGGCGTTCGCCCTGAAAACGGAAGAATGCGGGGGAGTTCTTGTACTCATCTTGAATGGATACGTTGACAAAAAAGCCGCCGACACGATTAAAGATTCCATTTCCGCGCGGGTCAAAACCGGTTCGCGCAGGTTCGTTCTTGATTTCGCCATGGCTCCGCTGGTTAACTCCTCGGCTTTGGCCGAGCTGATTGACCTCGTCTCACAGTGCATCACTGACACTAGTCTCCGGTATGTATTTTGCGGGCTTTCCCAAGCCTGCCGATTCAGCTTCAACACTGTCGGTATCTTTCTCTACGTCAAGGATACCCAAACCCGCCTCGATGCGGAAGCCGCTGCAGCCGCATGAGAAGAGCCTGAGGTGTTGTTGAAAAGGATTTAAGCGGTGGCTGATATTGATCGGATAGAAAACGGACGGAAGCCATTCTGTAAATTACCAAATTCAAATTCTATTTTCAAGGCTTCCGGGGTTTCCGTGGTCGAGATTTTGTTGGCCATTGTCATGTTCATGACCCTGTTTCTCGGCGCGTTGCGTATTTACACCGAGTCAAACCTTCCCCAGCAAGCGATGATCCGCGATTTTGCGATTGCGATGAACATCTGCGAGAGGTTCATCAACAGCCTTCAAAACGATTTCATGGAGGGGGATCCTCCCCCAGTCAGCGACACCGAAAAAGACGTCACGGAAGCCGTACTCGATAACCCGGCAATCCAGAATTATCTCAAAGTCTTCGCAGGAG
>MNYA01000422.1:0-2791 GCA_001872985.1 bacterium CG2_30_54_10
CCGGAGGGCGCAAAGCGCCCGACCGCGGGGGATGAGCCTCGCGAATTCACTTCGCGAGGCGAAGGGGGGCGCGTGCCCCCCTTTTTTGAGAAGTTACCTGGCCCTTTCCTAAAAGTATCCAAAATCCAGAAGAACCGGCTTCAGCCTGCGCGGGCAAAACTCCGCGACGTGGATGTTCGATACGCACGAACCAAATGGGATCGGTAAAACAGCATTTTGTGAGTGTTTTTGCAGCTTGATTATCTGGGCACTGCCGCTGGTTTAGGCTTCCATTCGCGGGAGAGGCGCTGAGCCTCGAGTTCGTCGGGTGGAAGAAGACGTGGGCGGCCGAAGCCCATCCAGCCTGGCTTCGAGAGGGCATTGCGTCGATTGGTGGCTTCGGGAAGCGATACCGCGGCGAGGTTGTACCATTTATAGGCAAGGATGAGATTCTGCTCGACCGTGGTTCCTTCTTCGAACAGGATACCGAGCAACAACTGGGCAGGGGGATGGCCCTGGTCGGCGGATTCTTGCAGCAGGCGGGCGGCTTCATGCGCATCTTTGGGAACGCCCTTGCCTTCCAGGAGCATCTCGGCAAGCCGGAGCAGACCTTCAGGATCCCCGGACTTAGCGGATGACCGGAACAAACGAGCTGCCTCCTGGAGATTCATGGGAACCCCACGCCCATCGACATGCAATTCGCCAAGGCGTGCCTGAGCTTTCGGATGCCCGTTCTTCGCTGCCTTCTGAAGCCAGATTCGAGCATTTTCGAGGTTTGGTGCGACCCCTCGCCCTTCCAGGAACATCCAGCCGAGCCGATATTGGCTTGGCGCGTGGTTTTTGTTGGCGGCATGCTGAAAAAATTCGAGAGCATCAGCGAAATTTTCGCGCCCCAAATTCAGTTCCCCCAAGGCGGAAAGAGCTTCCACAAGGCCTTTTCCGGCGGCTTTCATGAACCACCTTTCCGCCTCGCGATCGCTCGCTCCGACCCAGTCACGATTGCTGAAAAGAAACCCCAGTTGAAGCTGAGCATCAAGGTCGCCCAGTTCTGCCGCGCAAGAATAGCACCGGGCTGCCTGGTCGAAATCTTGCGGCAGACCGATTCCGCGGTAATACATATTTCCAAGGTTGATATGGGCGCGAGGAAGGCCTTGGGCGGCTGCTTTGCGGAACATCCGTTCGGCTTCGGGAAGATCCTGAGGAACCAGTTTGCCCTCCAGGAGCATGAATCCGAGACTGTTCTGGGATTTCGCGTCTCCGCGCTCGGCCGCTATTTTATAGCAGGATAGTGCTGCAAAGCCATCTACAGCTCTTCCTTCACCTCGTTCGTGCATCTGACCCAGTTTGAACCAACATTCGAGATTACCCGACTCCGCTCCTTTAGAAAAACAGGCGAATGCCTGGGTTGGATCGAGGAAGCGGCTTTCCCCTGCCATGAGGCCGAGCTGATGCCAGGCTTCAGGCTGTCCGAGTTCGGCTGCCTTCAGAAGCCAGTCCCGAGCTTTTTCGGCATCGCGGGGGGATCCTCTTCCCGCCTTCAAAAACAATCCAAGCTGCTGACAACATCGGGGATCCTTGCGTCGCGCGCCATGGCTGTACCAGAAAAAAGCCTGCGCGTCATCCCCGGCGGACTCGGCCTCGCGAGCACGCTCAAAAAGGTCGTCCGGCAGCATCTTTTCGGAAAGAAGATCCATCCGCAGGTTTGCTAAAGGGTGGCCTTTCTTTGCAGCTTGAAAGTAATAGGTATAAGCGATCGAAAAATCCCGGGAAACCTCTTCGCCCCTTTCATGGAGCTCGGCAAGAGCGAATTGGGCTTCGGCGTTTCCTCCCTCGGCCGATTTGCGGTAAAGCGCCAACGCCAGCGCCGGATCGTGCCTGCCGCCAAGACCGATCAATAAGAGATCCGCGAGATATTTCTGGGCTGAAACGTCCCCGCGATCCGCCGCCCGCTGCCACCAGAACACGGCCCGATCGTGATTTCCATCATCACGTGCTTGAAGGCCGAACGCGACGATCTCACTCGTCCTAAGGCCGGAAAGGAGAAGATCGATGGCCGGGCCTGCTTCCGCCTCTCCGGATTTCAGGGCAATGCGATAGTGTTCAAGAGCGAGCGAGACGTCGCGTGCCGCGCCGTCACCTGATTCGAGAATGCGCCCAAGGTAAAGGTGGGCCAGAGGAATTCGCTGTTTTGAAGCTTTTTGAAGTAGATTGAACGCCCGGCGCCCATCTTTGGTCCCGGTGGGGTTGTCGAAATACCATATTCCCAGCATGCATTGTGCCTGTGCATGCCCGTTTGCCGCCGCTTTCTCCAGCCATTGCCTCGGTTCGCTTTCGGAAAGCGGGCATTTTCCGTCCAGGGCCATCTGAAAGAGCTGATACTGCGCTTCCGAATTGTTCCTTCGGGCCGCGCTCTCGAACCATTCGCGAGCCTTGGCATAGTCGCGGGGGACACCTGCCCCTTCCAGAAGATGGATTCCGAGCTGACATTGTGCATCCGGCGAGCCGCCCTTCGCCGCCCTGCTGAACCACCTGACCGCCTCACGGGAATCCTTGGGAACTCCCTGGCCGTTTTCGTGAAGGAACCCGAGCCTGAGCTGGGCATCGACGTTTCCGGCACGCGCAGCCAGCTCCAGGTTGGCGATCTCGGAGGGATCGAGTTTGGAGGCAGAAGTATTGGCGTTCGCGTTCACGTTGGCGTTCGAGTTTGCGTGGTGGGGTGGGGTGGCGGAAGCGTTTGCGGGAGCTGTAGCGGAAGCGGAGATGGAGGCTGAAGCGGGAGCGAGAGCGGAGATGGAGGCGGAGGCGGAAGCGG
>MNYA01000422.1:2814-3562 GCA_001872985.1 bacterium CG2_30_54_10
GAGGCGGAAGCGGGAGCGAGAGCGAGGCCGGGAGTGGAAGCAGAGATGATGTTGAGAGGCGGGGGTGCGTCGCAGGAGGGGCCAGGCGCGAAGCCGGCATTCGGCGGGGAAACGGCGTCGGCGAACTGCACTCCCAGCGCGAAGGCCCAAGCCGCCACACTCCAGAGCGCGGAGTCTTCGGAAAGTTCTTGCCGCCGTGCCAGTCTCAACGAAAGTTCCCTGCGAACGAGGTCGGATAGCGGTCTTCCCCGAAGATCGAACAGTTCGTGCGGGATCCTTTCCCGCCATGCTGCCAAAAGGATGCGTCGCTCCTCCGGGTGCTCGGAAAAGAGCAAATCAAACTTCTCCTGAAGTCGGTATGGATCATCAAGAAGGCCAAGGCCATCCTGCGCGAAAATGGTACGAAGCTTTTCTTGTGCGATGGTATCCATCATACTGACATCCTGCTTTTTCATAACTTCTCAATAAAGGGGGTCACGCGCCCCAAATGCGCTAACTTAGGGATATATTGTCATCTCGAACGAATGTGAGAGATCTGGTATCTGGTCAAAAAGGAGGGGCATCAGCTGATTCTCAAGTATCTTCTCAAAAAGAGTGGGCACGCGCTCCCTCTCGACACGCGAAGCGAATTCGCGTAACTTCTCAATAAAGGGGGTCACGCGCGAATGGCACTTAGATAAGGAAATTCTTGAGAAAAATGCTCGGAATAAAATTCGTGTTCATCAGTGTTTACCCATCGTAGAAAAAA
>MNYA01000186.1 GCA_001872985.1 bacterium CG2_30_54_10
GCGCAGCGACGAAGCAATCCCTTCCCGTTCACGAGATTGCTTCGCTGCGCTCGCAATGACAGTTTCACCAGGTTTTTCTCCGTCAACTTGCTACAGTGTTGAAAATTCTCTTAAAACCCTTTATTCAACGGTCTTTGTGTGCTTCGTGATCTTTGGGGTTAATATTCTTCAGTTATTATAGGACACCAGCGCCACGGATGCGCGAATGTGGCCGCCGCGCCACGATGGCGCAGTCCTGGCGGACACCACCGAATTTCATGGATGCCTCGGGAATGAAAGTTCTGTTCTGCGTTCCGTTCAAGCTCGCTGAGCCCAAGGGCAACAGCGTTGCCGCAACGCGTTTGATGGCAGGGTTAGTTTTGAAAGGCATCGCCGTCGAGGTTGCGGCTCCTCCGCAGGTCGAAGAGCCGCGGGTCATGACTGAATGGGCAAAAAAGTTCGATCCTGACGTTGTCCTGGTTTTTCATGCATGGAGGTGCCGAACCGCTTTCAAAGCCATAATGGAGGCAGGGCCTTTCCCACAAGTGGTTTCACTGCGGGGAACCGACCTCAACGAGATGCTTGATGACCCTGCCTGCCGAGGTGAAATACGGGCAATCCTAAACGCGTGCTCAGGAATAACGGTTTTTCATGAAGCAGCCGCCACCAGGCTTTCAACAATCGATCGAACTTTTACAGAAAAAACCTTCGTAATTCCAAACGGGGTTTTTCTCCCATCCTCTGACGAAGATTTCAGATCGAGGCTTGGAGTTCCGAAAGAATCCTTCGTATTCGGTGCGGTTGCAGGATTGCGCGAGGTAAAAAGGCCATTGATGATTCTCCCATGGCTGGCCCGGCTCAGGGAAGAATTCCCCCGACTGGCCTGGATTCACGCGGGCGAACCCCTTGAAACCGCTGTTACCCACCGGCTGCGGGAATTGTCCTTGAAATTCAGATGGATGTATCATGTCGACTTGGTGGGTCATTCCGAGATCGACTCTTTTCTGCGAGCGGCTGATGTGTTCGTAGCGGCAAGCCGCTCTGAAGGCAGCCCTCACGCTGTTCGCGAGGCGATGTTGGCGGGAATGCCCGTTCTTCTCTCCGATATCCCCGGCCACCGCAACATGGCAACCGCGAGCCATGAAGCCCTATTCTTCAATGGCGAAGTGGAGTTCATGCACCAGGCTCGCAAACTAATTCAAGATCCCGATCTTTGCAGACAGCTTGGGGAAGCCGCCCGCAAGCGCGTAGAAAATGAGCTGGAACAAAAGGATGAGATCGCCTCATATATCGGAATGTTCACTACCATTATCCAGAAAGGTAAAGGGAAAACCCATGAGTGAAAAGTTGGTTGATGCGAAAGGAATGCTTTGCCCCAGACCGCTGATCCTTGTAAAAAAAGCCCTGGCCGCGATCGAGATCGGCGAAGGGTTGAAGATCCTCCTGGACAATGAAACCGCGTGCGAGAACGTTCTCCGGTTTCTTCAGGACAGTAAGGCCCAGCCTACCTCGGCAAATGAAGCCGGATGTTTCGTCATCTATGCAACCAAAACGGCCGGAGAGCAGCCGTCGAAAGCCGCCGGAGAGCAGGCGTCGAAATCGGCCGACGCATGTTGCGACCCCGCAGTAGCGAACAAACCTCCAGTCCTGGTTTTGAACCATCCGGGAATGGGTTTCGGGTCGGAAGAACTCGGCCGGCTGCTAATCCAGGCTTGCCTCAATACCGTTAAAGAGTTGAACCCGCTTCCATCGGCAATCGTTTTTTACAATGGCGGAGCCTATCTTGTCTGCGAAGGTTCACCGGTAATGGAAACCCTCCGTGAGCTCGAACAAAGCGGGGTGAAGCTCCTGGTCTGCGGAACATGTCTTGAATATTACGATCTGAAGGCGAGAAGAAAAGTGGGAACGGTCTCTAATATGTTTGATATCATGCAGACGATGGCCGGGGCGGGGCATGTCATCAACCCCTGACCGCGGCATCAACGGTTCTCGATATTTCGACAACGCGGGCACATCTTTCCCCAAACCAGCCGGGGTCTCCAGGGCGATGGCGAGATATCTCGATGACATCGGAGGCACATACGGGCGTGGAGCTTATCCGCGGGCGTTGACGGTTTCCCGTACTGTCGAATCGGCCCGGGATAGAGTTGCCGAAGTTCTCGGAACCAAATTGGCCGACAATATCGTTTTCGCCCCCAACGCCACCTTTGCCATAAACACGGTCGTCAATAGTATCTTGTACAACTCCGGGAAAGTGCTGGTTTCGCCACTCGAACACAATGCCGTAATGCGGCCTTTGGCGGAGCTGCGCCGGCTCGGAAAGCTTGATTTCGAAGTCCTCCCCTGGCGGGAAGACGGCATCATTGACATTGAGAAGTTTGAAGCGATGCCGCTGTTAGGGGTGAAACTCGTCGTGGTCAATCACCAAAGCAACGTCAACGGAGCCATCCAACCCATCGCACGAGTGAAAGCGGCGCTGGGAAAAATCCCATTGCTTGTGGATGCAAGCCAATCTCTGGGCTCGATGCCTTTCACGGCCGACGACTGGGATTTGGATTTTGTAGCCTTCACCGGCCACAAAAGCCTTTTGGGGCCCACCGGCACTGGAGGACTTTTCATGCGCAATCCAGGGGTTCTTTCCCCTTTAGTTTTCGGCGGAACCGGAAGCGCCTCCGATCGTTTCGAGATGCCCGAAACTCTTCCCGACCGTTTCGAGGCCGGCACCGGAAACATCGCGGGCATCTTCGGTTTGCTGGCCGCCCTTGACGAAAAACCGCGTTCAAGACATTCCAAAAATGATTTTTTTCAGATGGTCGAAGATCTTCGAGGCATAAAAGGAATCTCGGTTTTTTCAGCGATCGATTTTTCGAATCAAGGGGAAGTGGTATCGGTCGCTCATGACCATTTAGATCCTGCACAAATCGGCGATCGACTCGCAAAAGATTTTGGAATAGATGTCCGGATAGGCCTTCATTGTGCGCCGCTCGCTCACAGGACGCTGGGAACATTTCCACAAGGGACGGTTCGCTTTGCGCCGTCGCCCTACCATTGCGGCGAAGATCTTTCGGCGCTGGTCGATGCGTTGAAAGAGGTGATTCGCCGATGAACGATCTTCTGTTGTTTCCCTCGACCAGAGCAGTCATCAAGGCGGAAGAACTTTGCCGATCGAAGGGATTCCAGATTCAAATCGTTGCCGTTCCCAAAAATGTTTCAGCGGAATGCGGAATGGCCATCTCGCTTCCAGACGCACAAGGAGCCGAAGCATTTCGTGTCCTTTCCGAATCAGGGATTCAGGCGACGCTTCATGCGGCGACGCCTCCAAAGCCCGCATTCGATCTTCTTTCCACGATCGAATATGGAGGATGTTCCGCCAAACTTCCCGCCGATCTTCTTGTCCAGGCGCTCAAAGACCTTCCTCGCCCCACCGACCCCAACCTGATCGTCGGAATTGATGAATGCGACGATGCCGGCGTGTACAAGCTTTCCGAGGAACTCGCCCTGATCGAAACAACCGATTTTTTTCCCCCCATTTGCTCGGATCCCTTCGAGTTCGGTCAGATCGCCGCCGCAAACGCTCTCA
>MNYA01000293.1 GCA_001872985.1 bacterium CG2_30_54_10
GGCAAAACACTCTACTGGGTCGGAAGCTCCTCACATCTGGTCCGAAGCCAGGGCAGAAAAGCATTTTCCAAAATGACCATGAAATTGGACCTTCATGGAAATTGCGTCCCACCCACCGCACCCGGAAGCCGAAAAAAGGAGGCCAGCCATGACCGCAAGCCGCTCTGTATTTCGTGGAGGCATCCTTTTCCTGATATTTACAACATTGATTCTTGGAGTGAAACTGCCTGCTTCCGGAGACATCACTGGCCTGACCTGCACCTTCGGAGCTCCTACCGACCTCGCAAAAAAATACAACAGCGGTCAGCCTGTTTCCATCCGCGCCACCTGGACAGGCGACACTCCGCCTTTCGCTGCCACATTTAAAGCTAATTCAATTCCCATCGGCACGGTCAATACCACGCAAGGACAGGCAGAATTCTCGACTTCTGCCGGTGCTCTGGTCGAAGGGCCAAATAATTTCGCCGTTTCGATCCTCGAAACCGCCGTCCCAAACGCGAATGCATCCCCGGATACGCCTGCCGCTGGCACTCTTCAAATCGATCGAATTGCGCCTACGGTCACGGTAAACGTCCTCTCAGGAGCCATCGTTTCCCCGCAGACCGGCTTCAATGAAGTTGTGATCTCCGTTACGTCATCCGAGGATCTCGGGGAAGCCCCCAAGTTTACGATCACCCCTGGAACATGGTCCCCCCCCGCCCCGGTCAACCCTGAGGCTCCGCCGTTCTCAAGCAACCAGTACAAGATCCTTGTTCCCGCAAACACTCCTGCGGGGGCTTACACCGTCAGGGTGTCGTGTCGCGACAATACTGAGCCCGCTGCCTCCCGAAATGAAGGAACCAGCCAGACCGCTTTTCAGGTCGATTCAACCGCCGATGGCTCCCCGGCCATTCTTTCCTCTGCGCCCAAATCTCCCATTCGGACCGAAAGCGTTCTGATTTCTGGAAGTGTCCCATCTGAGCCAAAGGCCCAAAAGGTCGAGCTCTTGGAAGGATCCACCGTCGTAGGAACTGTCACCGTCCCGCCGGATACCGATGCCTGGAGCGTCAGCGTCACTCCCGTTGCCGAAGGTTCCCACGCTTACAGCGCCCGCCGTACCGACCCGCTTGGAAATGTTTCACCGGGCAGCGCCGAGATGACAATCATTGCCGATCGAACCCCTCCACACGAACCGCATCTCGATCAGCCCAAAACCCCGGTCAACACAATCAAAATTAAGATAACCGGAAGTTCCGTCACCGATCCTCCACACAACAGTGGTCCGCTGAAAGTCACCCTTTATTCCGGAAGCACCCCCGTGGCCAGCGCGGTCGCCAACACCGATGGCTCGTTCACTTTTACCGATGTTCCGTTGAGCTCGGCCCAGAACGCCATGACAGCCAGAGCCGCTGATACAACCTGGAACGGAAACGACAGTTCAGGGAATTCAACCGGATATTCCAACATGGTCAACGTCGTCCTGGACACCCGGCCTCCAGTAATTGTCAGCGGAGGAATCGTCATCGGGCGCTCCGGTGACTCGCCTCCGTCCGTGGTGTTTCGCGGTCTTGACGCGCCTGCCCGAGTCGAGGCGCCGCCGGGTACCGTCCAATCCCAGAGCCCCAAAACTTCTCCAACGCCGACGTCCACGGGAGTGAAGGCTCTGCAGATGCGATCTGCTTCTGAATCATTTTCGGTCTCTGCCGCATTTCAGCCACCGATGGGCGATTGGCCATACCGCCTCGTTCCCGTTGAGCTGCCGGTCTCGGTCATTCGCGACCGGAATCCGGACAGGGTCCGGATCTGGGTCGCCTTCCGAAAGTGGGGACAGCCGATCTGCCACATGAACCTGGTTCCGATGACGCGCGGAGGCGGGAACTATTCAGGCTTCTTACCCAATGCTCCGGAGCCGCTGTTCTACCGCTTCCGCCTTGTCGACGCGGCAGGCAACGAGTCCTTCTTCCCGACCTTTGGCGAATTTTACAAGCCGAATCTTCGCTGTGGCACTCTTCGCATGGTTTCGCGCCCACACCTTTTCAACGCAGCACCAGCCGAAGATGTGTGGCCTGTGGAATCTCTTGGAATGCCGGGTTTCGAACGTTTGTCCGCATACCGGCGCATAATCGTGAGCCCTGCTCTCAAAAGTAGCGTTCAGTCCATGTTTGAAAGGATGAACGGCTCCGGGACAATCGAAATCCTAGAAGATTCAGCCGATGAGGGATCGACATCGACCTGGCGCCGCGATCTCGACCTCCTCGAAACCGGAAAACTCCCGAGAGAGCGTCTGGACATCCTGCTTTCTGAAATCGTGAACGGCGAGGTTCCACTTAACCTTCTTCCGGATCCTGACCGCCTTCCAAAGGCCCCGGAATTTGGTCCTTTGCGGGATGCCATCCAATTCCGACACCTGCACGATCCATCCCCCTGATTAGCCATAGCAAACAACCTTCACGAAGTTCAAGGTTCCAAGATGGGCTGGTGGTAAAATTACTGATACCTTTTCCCTCGCCCAATCGGAGACTTCCCTCGCGCAACGGCCACCGGACACCTGTCGAGGAAAGCCTTTTCGCCCCTGAAAGAGCGATCAGAGCCACCGGTGTCTCCGGGGTAAGGCCGCCAATATTGAGCTTTCCAGGGCCGATCACGCCGCCGCATCCCTCGCCGGTGTCGAAGGTGAAAAGTCCTTTCTCGCTGAACCAACGAAGTACAAGGAGATTCATCAGGGCGTGGTCCAAGCGACCGCCCCATACCCCACAGAGATGGATTTGATTTGCCCGCCCAGCCGGAAGTTCTCCCAGGCCAAGTTCGAAATCGGTTTGATCCTTGTCTGCTGGAAAGCGCCTTGTCTGGGCTCCTTGGGCCTGATGGAACGCCAGGCCTTCCGGCGAAATCGAGTCGAGATCTCCGATCACAAGCCGCGCGGCGATTCCATGGCGAAAAAGGAAATCTCCGCCTGAATCGACCGCGATCACGTCGTCCCATTGCTGAGGCGGGGGAGCAGCCGCGGATGGCCCTCCCAGAGCCATCAAGATTGTTTTTCCTGTCCGGGGTTGTCTGGGCGGTCGAAGGTCTCTTATAGTGGTTCCGTGCGTAATCATGAAATTTCTCTTGCAAGGCAGGGTGACGACAAATACCTGCACCGTTTGGAGGAAGACTGCTTCTCTCCGGTAGACATCTTCAGGCCCGCTCAGTTCAGGTATCTGCTCGGATCGCCCTCCTGCCGGATTCTCGTTATTCGGGAAGATGGCGGCCGGGTGCTGGCGGAATTGGTTGGGCTTTTCCGCCATTTTAGCATACCCTCAGGTAGAATCTACAAGATTGCCGTTCATCCCAGCTTGCGGGGGCAAGGCTGGGGTGGCCGTTTGATCGAAGCCATGGAAGTCGAGTTCATCAAAGCCGGCATGGTGAAGGCATTCGCTGAAATCCGGGAAAGTAACAAAAAATCATGGGCCATGTTCGAGAAAAACGGCTACTTTGTAATCAGAAAGCTGCCCGGCTATTACGTTGATGGAGAAGTTGGGGTGAAGTTCCGTAAGATCCTGGGTAGTGGCTGTGTTTGACTGATTTTAAC
>MNYA01000333.1 GCA_001872985.1 bacterium CG2_30_54_10
ACTGCGTCGGTCGGGGGTCGATCTATTGGGTGGCCGAGCGGTTACCAGGCATTTTCATCCCCTGACGGCGGTTGAACTTGGCGATTCCTTCGACTTTGTCAAAGCGGTCAAATTCGGCATGCTTCCTTCCCTCTACGACCCCCGAAAGCATGTTCCCCCGGACGAATACCTCCAAAGCTATGTTCAAACCTATTTGAAAGCGGCGTTTGTCTTCCACCTTTCCTGAAACGCGCCCAGCGGCGGATGATACAGCACCCCAAGTTTTTTCTTTTCGATGCCGGCGTGTTTCGTGCCGTCCGTCCCAGGGGGCCGCTGGATACCCCGGCAGAAATCGATGGGGCCAGTCTCGAAACACTTGTTCTCCAGCACCTGCGGGAGGTGATGTCGTGGCGGAATTCGGAGGGAACCATAAGTTACTGGCGCACATCCACCGGTCTGGAAGTGGATTTTGTGGTGTATTCCGCCGATGCCTTCGCCGCGATAGAAGTTAAGCGTAAGCGCAATATTACTTCTCATGATCTCAACGGCATGCGGGCTTTCGCGTCCGAATACCCTGAAGCGGCGAGAATCGTTCTACACGGTGGAGACCACAAGGAAGTGATCGAAGGTATTCAATTGATCCCCCTGGAAAAAGCCCTGCCTGTGTTGGAGCGAATCATTTGGCCGGGCAACAGGTTCGGTTGACTCCATTGGCTTATCTCGACGCGTGGTAGGCATGATACCTTAGCCTTCGACGGGCTCAGCAGACCAAATCGGAAAAGTGGGAACGTTCACGGGAAAGGAAAAACGATTTTACCTCTTCCCAGGTAGTTCCGTTCAGACTTACGGGATCCGGCTCACCTTCCGCTTCCTCGAAAAAAACCAGGGACCGGACAACGTGGTAGCAGTTGACCCGCCGATCTCCGTATTTCTCGAGAAGCACCCTCCGTAAGCGAGCCATCCGGGCGCACTTCGGGTATTGGCAAATCCTGTGCTGGCACCAGGTCTCCTCCTGAATCGAAATCCCTCGCAGGATCTCATACAAATCAAAAAAATCCTTCTTCGTTCCACGCTGGGCGATCGCAACCACCTTCATTGCCGCGATGTCTGGAACACCCGCCAATTCAATTCCGGGAAAAGGGATTCCAGAAGCGAGGGCTCCTTCAAACATGCGATCTCCTCGAGTGGGATTCCGAAATGAATACCCCAAAAATGCGCGGTTTTTCGGTCGAGGGTTCGTGATCGGCAAACCGCCGCACGCAGAATATCTTCCGGAAACATACGTAGAAGCCATCCGATTTCCACCGGCCCGCCGAATTGCATGACCCGCGCCACGATGAATCGGGAATGCCGAACCGGATCGATCATTTCAAGGTCGACGTCCCAGAAAAGAATTTTTGGAAGTCCCGCCAACATCGGTCGTCTCACGAACTGCCGGAGATAAGAGCTAAGGCAGGTAATCTCTTTATCTTTTTAATTTCCTTCGCGGTTGATGAGTGAATTACATGAAATAGATCCCATGCCAACTGCAAATTCAGCCAAAACTGGGCGTCCATACCGAAAAGTTTCTCCAAACGAAGTGCTGTATCAGGTGTTACTCCCCGTTTTCCATGAATCAGTTCATTCACACGAGGATATGAAACGCCGAGTTTATTCGCCAAGTCACTCTGCGTCATTTTCAGGGGTTTGAGAAACTCTTCCAACAGCATTTCGCCGGGATGTGTCGGCGGGCCATTTTGGGGAATGCGAACCATCTTCCTCCACCTCCTTTATCAGCGGTAATCGGTTATCTCTACGTTTTCTGCGCCATCGTCCGTCCAAACAAAACTGATACGAAATTTATCGTTAATCCGAATACTGTGCTGTCCGATACGGTCAGCCTTAAGGGCTTCCAAAAAGTTTCCCGGAGGAATTTTCAACGATTCGAGGGAAACAACACCATTGATTTGATCAAGTTTTCGTTGGGCAACGCGCCAGATCTGCTGTGGACAAATATGACGCGCTTCTTTCGTGTTTTTCCTGTCAAAAATGTCCTCTGTGCCCTTGTCGTGAAACGATTTTATCATCAGGCTTCCTCATCGGTTTGGTGTCACGGCTGCTTTCAAATTATAACGGATAACGTTATGTATAGAAATAAATCTTCTCATCGGCGTTTGTCTCCCACCTTTCCTGAAACGCGCCCGGCGGCGGATGATACAGCACCCCAAGTTTTTTCTTTTCGATGCCGGGCTCTTTCGTGCCGTTCGTCCCAGGGGGCGGCTGGATTCCCCGGCAGAAATCGATGGGGCCAGTCTCGAAACATCGGTTCTCCAGAACCTGCGGGCGGTGATGTCGTAGCGCAATTCGGACGGAACCATAAGTTACTGGCGCACATCCACCGGTCTGGAAGTGGATTTTGTGGTGTATTCCGCCGATGCCTTCGCCGCGATAGAAGTTAAGCGTGAGGCCTGCCTGTGTTGGAGCGAATCGTTTGGCCGGGCAAGGGTGAAAGGTGAAATTCCGCCGGAAAACCAACGATCCTTCCATCCGTCAACTCGACGAACACCAGACTACATCATCACTTCTTTCCAACGAGGGTTTCGGAAAATTTGCTGACCTTCAGGCCGGTCTTTCTAATCAAGCCGCGCAGCAACCCCCGGTCCAGAGTCTCATGAAGAGGAACCGTAAGGACAACGAGAGCCCCTGTTTTGACAAGGCTGACATGGCTCCCTTTCTGACGGTCAACAACCCAACCATGAACCTCAAAAACTCGAATTGCATCTCGACCGGTGCAAACCGGGAGCTTCGCCATCAGACCGCAATGTCCAATTCCGTAACTTCAATCTGCGGGAGGGCATGTGCCCTACGGGATGAAAGGCTTACCTCAATCGCTTCACGGATGTTTGAGAAAACTTCATCGCGGGTTTTCCCTTGCGTCATACAACCCGGAAGTGCAGGGCACTCAGCGAGAATGAAGCCGTCTTCCCCCTGCTGAAGGGTTATGAGAAATCGCATGGGGTTTCCTCCTTTTTTCTCTGGCCGAAGCCGCGTCAACACCAGTATATCTCGGTTACCTCTCCCGGTCAAACATGGAAAGAGTGAAAAGAGAAGGGTGAAGGGCGCTCTTCAACTGCCGCGAAGTCGAGTTTTTGGCCGGATCTCACAATGATTCCCTCGATATCGGCCCAATCCTGGGTCCGGGAGGCGAATGCCTTCACTACGATGAGGTCTTCCCCTGGATCTTCCGGCCGGCTTCGAAAAGGCCCCTCATGACCGAAACAAGGAAAAGAGCCGTTGCTGTTCCACCAGGCCCGAACCCCAGTCAGGCGGGAACATCGCGAGTGCCGATTCGAACGCGTCGTTGAAACAATCGATCGTTTGCGCCGGATCGAAATTCCCAGCCTCGAGTTTCCGTAAGAGTTTAGCCGTTTGAAAAAATGGAGAACGAAGGAATTTAGGAGAAGTGGAGATAGAGGAAATGATGAGTGATGAATGATGAATGGAGAATTTGGAGAGGGTTTCTCGAGAATCCCATTATTTTTTTCTCCCATTCTCCATTTTCTCCCATTCACCTTTTCTTCAATTTTCCCAAACTACTAAACTCTTACTTTCTTTCCTTCCCCTCCAGATCTGCGTTAATCCGCGTTTATCTGCGGCAAAAAAATCCTTTCCTTTTTTCTATTCTTTC
>MNYA01000011.1 GCA_001872985.1 bacterium CG2_30_54_10
GAAACCCTCATCAACTCCTAGAACCTCATCAACTCCCAGAAAGAGAAAGCCCGATTGTATCTGCTCGAAAAGAAGGGGCATTAGCTGATTCTCAACATAAAGCGAGATTCCTCACATTCGCTCGGAATGACAAACGATGCTGTCATTTCGACCGAAGGGAGAAATCTCTTGCGCCAGGAATCATTGAGCTTCCCCGAATTATTGAGTAGATAACCCCGATTCTTGGTCCTCCACCGTTGGCGACCCCTATTCACTAATCCCTTTTTTCGACGCTTCCGGCATGCGGGGAAAAAGTTGCTTCCGCATCACGATGCGGGTGGATTTTCCTGGTGTGAAGACAAAATAGACTTCGTCCGCCAGTTTTCTAATCAGAAGAATTCCACGACCTCCGGCGCCCCAGTTCTTGACCAACGCGAGCTGCTCGAAAAATTCCGGATTGAAGATGATTCCACCTTGATCGGTGACCGCGAGTTCGATGAAACCTTCAGCGATGTCGTAAGCAACTTCAACCTCGCCATCGGCGCGTGATGATCCATGCTCGATTGCATTGGTAAGGGCTTCATCCAGGGCAAGGCATACCTGACGGGAGGTTTCGCTCTTCACTCCGATCGCTGCAAGGTCTTTGGACAACCGCATTCGGGCTTCGTCAACCCCGCCGAGGCGGGCGGAAATCTTCATTACCGAGGTGTATGCTGATGGCCGGATTTCATTGAGGTTCATCTCAAAATCCTCCGCGGGGAAGAGTCAGCCTGAAGGCGACTTTATCCCCTTCAACGCTGCAGGAGAAAGCCCCCTTATGCGCATCGAGAATATGTCGGACAAAGGCCAGATCGAGACTGAGCGCCCTGTTCCCCTCGCCAAGAAACCAGTCGACGCATTCGTTCCAATCGAGAAAGCGCATATCGGGCGGGGTTTTCCAGGCATCCAGAGCGGTTTTCATCACGAAGGAAATACTCTTTTCGCCGGCCTCTTGTAGAAAGGCCATGACCGATCCAGGTTTTAGACGCTTGGCGTGAAACCCAGTCACTGAAACCAGAGCCTGTGCGATGGCCTCGGAATCGGCGAACAGACTATCATTGGCATTGGGTTGCGGGGGCTCGAGATTAAAAACCATTTTATGCCTGGACAATGTTTTTTTTGCTCTTGGAAGGAAGGCATCCATGATTTCCTGGGTATCGGTTGGAAGCTTCTCAACTCGCAAAGGCCCTGCCTTGATCTCAGAAAGGCGGACGAGATTTCTTACGATCCGTCCGATGCGCATCTGAAGGCGAAGCCTCCGGGAAACCTTTTTCGCTTTACGCATGCTCGCGGCGAGTGTCGCAAGGCGCCGGACGAGGATGCTGATCAATTGGAGAAATTTTTGATCCTGGCGTTTCCTCTGGGTTACGTCACGCATGGAAAGAATGATTTCCTGTATATCACCCTCTTTGTCGCGGGTTCGGACGAAACTGCTGGAAATAATCCTTTCGTGAGGCTTGAGAAGGACGACTTCCTGGATCCCGGAATCGTCGGGGTGGGCGAGCAGCGCCGGAAGAATCGCGGAGAGCGCATGGTTGGGCGTTCCCTGGGGGAAGAGCATCTCGCGAAAAGCACGGTTGCTCAGGGCGGGCCGGCCTGATTTGTCGCAAACGATGATTCCATCGGCAATTGCTTCGAAAATTCCGTTCAAACGGTTTTCAACTTTGGCAAGCTTGACTCGCAGCAGTTCGTGCTCGATCGCGCTGGTAACCTGTTCGAGGAAGGAGGTAAGAAACCCGCTGTCTTCCACGGAAAAGCCGCCTGGCTTATTATAAAGGTTCAGAGCGCCGATCTCCCGCCCATCAACTATTAGCGGTAAGCGGAGGACGTTCAGGATGGAAATATCCATTAACGAGGGGTGCGCTGCGTGGAGCTGCACGCTGGAAAGATCTTCGAGTTTCAAGTTCGCGCTGTCGCGGGTTATTACGCCGATAATGTTTTTCCCGATGACATCCCGGAGGCTCTTCATTACGGAAAGTTCTGCTGGGGTGGCAAACTGGTATTCGAGGCGGGTCCAGGAGTCGCCGAGCAGGAGGATTTCCCCAAAGGGGGCCCCGGTTGCGATTTCCGCGGTTCGGACCACGGCTTCGAGAAGCCGTCCCATGTTTGGTCCGGAGGCCAAGGCACGCCACAATTCGAGAATGGCGCAGGTCATTGAATCCATAGGGCGCAATATACCACATCCCAAACCCAAACGTAAGGGTACAAATGCAGGGAACGGTTGTGGCATTAACCGATCTGAACTGTCATCGCGAGGAGCGCAGGGCACATTCCCCAAAAGAGGTAGTGCTTTGGTATCATCTCAATAAGTCGGGGGAAGAGTGAAGGCAGACCGGAGGGCGCAAAGCGCCCGACCGCGGGGGATGAGCTTCGCGAATTCACTTCGCGAGGCGAAGGGGGGCGCGTTCCCCCCTTTATTGAGAAGTTACGCCACATTATGAGAAAGCCACTCCCTTTGGGCTCACAAAGCCAGTGGAGGGAGGGCGCCTTCCGAATCGAAACCCCAGGTTTGGCTGATCTTTTCGGCAAGCCGCTTCAAGTCGAACGGCTTCTGCAGAAAGCCGACCCGGGTTCCGGGCGGGAAGCGTCCCCGAACCTCCTGCACGCTCAATCCGCTCGTGATAATCACCCGGGCGTCGGGCGTGATGGAAACGATCTTTTTGTAGGTCTCAGCCCCGTCCGTGCGCGGCATGGTCAGATCGAGAATGATCATCGCGAACCGGCCCGGCTCAGCCCTTACCTGCTCGATCGCATCCCTTCCGTCGACCGCCTCAATAACGGTGAAGCCTATTTTTTCGATCATCCTGCGTACGGCCTTGCGAAGATCCAGGTCGTCATCGGCAAGGAGAATGTTTCCCCAGCCGACTTGGATTTGAGAGAAAGCATCACCGTTCGACATCGGAGCATCGACTACCTCTGTCATTGCCGGGAAACCGACTCGGAAAGTGGTTCCACGACCAAGTTCACTGTCGACGGTGATAAAACCCTTATGCGCTCTGATGATTCCAACAACAGCCGAGAGCCCCAACCCGCGCCCGCTGGCCTTCGTGGTGAAAAACGGATCGAAGATCCGTGCCTTTGTCGCGAAATCCATCCCGCAGCCGGTGTCGGAAACCTCGAAATAAACATATCGCCCGGAAGGTATCAGGTCGAGAGGCCAGAATTCCGCGAGCCAGGATTCGGAGGCTTCCATCACCCCGCTGGAGGCGCTGATTGTCCCTTCTTTCCCGGAGAGGGCGTCGGATGCGTTGATTATCAGATTCATAACAATCTGGGTTATCTGAGCTTTATTACCTTCGATAATCGGAATCGCCGGATCGAGCTTCAACTCGAGGCGTGACTTTTTGCCGATGGAGACATTCAGCATTTTACTCATGTCCTTTACGAGTTCTGGAAGCCCGATCGGGCCTATGGTTGCGCGCGCTTTTCCCGAATATGAAAGCAATTGTTTGCAAAGGTCGGCGGCCCGTTCGGATGTTCGGACGATTTCGATAAGATATCGCTGTGCCGTGCAATCCCGGGGAATATCCATTGAGGCAAGCTCGGCGTTACCGAGGATCGCGCCGAGAAGGTTGTTGAAATCGTGTGCGATTCCGCCGG
>MNYA01000010.1 GCA_001872985.1 bacterium CG2_30_54_10
TTTGAGCCCAAGTTCCCGGCGGTTTTCCGCCAGGGCGGGAAGAAGGTGTTTCGCCAAGTATCGGAATTGATCGGGGTTGCGGAAAAAGAAGCTTTCGCTGACGGTGATCAACGAGATGAGATCGCCGCGGATCGCCGCGCTGCTTGGGGTCTGCAAAAGAAGGATGTAATCCTCGACACTCGATAACCCCTGCGACTCAATGTGCTGGGCAACGCGATCGCGAACGGATTTTTGGGAAACCCGTCCCATGACTATTCCAGAGTAGGAAAGGACGAACTGCTCGAGGAGCTGAAAACTTTCGCGTGTCCAGGTAATCATGCTTTGTGGTATGGCTCGCCAAAAAGGATTGATAGGCCGCGATAGAGTTGTTCGCTCAAAACCAGCAGGGCGAGTTGGTGGTTGAGAGTCATCCGTGAAAGGGCGATTGTTTCCGTGGCCGCCTTTTTGACCTCCATGTCGAGGCCATTCGCAGGGCCGAGGCAGAAGGTAAGCCTGTTGCGACCCGCATTTATTTTCTTCTGAAGCCAATCTGCCACTTCCCGGGATGTCATGCATGAACCTCGTTCGTCAAGCGCCACCACTTCGTCGGGAGGCAGTCGGCGCCGCATATCAGCCAGATCGCGGCAAAAAACAAGGTCGATGGGAAGGCGGGCGCGGCAACGGGTAATATACTGCTCGACCAAGGTTTTGTAGGACTTTTCAGAGACCTTGCCGATCATCAATATGTCGACATGCACTTTGGATCTGGCTCCTGGGAATCGAAATTGAAGCGATGCTGGATCGCCTTTTTTTTGGGGAGGGGCCGAACCAGCAAATGAGGCGCCGGCTCCTCGGTAAAAATGCGGGATGTGGGTTGGTGTTGGGTTGCCAGCGTGAGCTTGCAGTCGAGCATGTTGGAAAGGCCGAGAAAAGGCGCCAGCGACTGCCATGCCAGGGAAGGAGTATTCGATTCCTGGCTCAAATGGATCAGAATAAGATTTCCCAAAGGCTTGTCAAGTCTTGAGAGGATCTTCCCGGATTCGCCGTTCGGAAGGTGCCCGCGGGGACCACTGACCCGGCGTTTAAGCCAATCAGGGTAGGCGCAGGCGCGAAGCATATCGGGGTCGTAGTTGCTTTCGATGCAAAGGATATCCGCGCCGGAAACATGATCGAGAAGGGCCGGAGTGATCTGGCCCAGGTCGCTGGCCACAGCAATCGAATGACCCTTCCATTCGGCTCTGATCCCTATGGGGTCGGCCGCATCATGCGGAAGTCTGAAAGGACGGAGGCGGACTCCATCTCGTTCCAGTTCCTGGCCTGGAAGCAGCGGAACGAATGCGGGAATCGAAACCCCGCGGTGGACGAGCGCGCGGCGGGTTTGTTCGGTGGTCAAGACAGGTATGGGAACCGACTTAAGAAGGTTCTGAAGCCCGCGATAGTGATCGGCATGTTCGTGAGTCAGGATTATTCCGGAAAGCGAAGCAGCTTCGATACAACGCGATGTAAGAAACTGTTTGATCCGCCGTGCGCTCAATCCGACATCGAGAAGGTAGCGGGCTTCCCCGAACTCGATGAGGGCCGAGTTCCCTTCACTACCGGACCCGAGATACGTTACCGCGATCAAAAATTCACCCCTGAATTGGATGGGCCATTATGCACCGAACCTGGGAAAAAATCCAGATGCAAATTAGACCCGGCGAACGGCTTCGGGGCTTTCCTGCCCTCGAAGTCGAAGAAATGCGCGTGGAAGAAGCGATGCAACCTCGCTGACGGTCATCGCATCGGCTCCAAGTTCCTTGCGGGCTATGTCTCCCGCCTCAGCATGGAGAAACACCCCAATGATGGCGGCGCTCAAGCCAGTGAGCCCCTGAGCCATGAGACCTCCGATCAGCCCGGCCAGCAGATCTCCGGACCCCCCCCGGGCAAGCCCTGAATTGGGGCGACTGCAAAGGAATCCGTGGCCATTGGGGCCGACGACCAGCGTGGTGGCGGACTTCAAGACCAAGACGCAATGCCGTCTGGTGGCGAATTCCCGAGCGATATCGAGCAGGCCCCCCTGGATCTCGGAGATGCTGTGACCGCTCAATCGGGCCATCTCTCCGAGGTGGGGGGTCAGAACCAGATCGCTGCTGTTGAAGGCAGGCAGACCTTTTTCAAAAAAAGCATTGAGGGCATCTGCGTCAAGAAGCAGGCCGCCAGCCCATTCCTTTCGAATTGCCTGAAGCGAACTTTGGCGCGATCTGCCTTTCCCCCAGCCCGGCCCGGCGACAATGGCTGAATATACTCCGGAAAAACTTCGGATGTCGTCAGCCTCGAGGGAAAAACCGCCTTCCGATTCTGGAAAAGACCTGACGATCGCATCGGGAAGAACTTCACAGCTCAAATTTTCCAATACGCTCTTCGGCATTCCGAGAGTGACCAGCCCGGCCCCGGAACGAAGGGCTCCGTAGGTTGCGAGAACTCCGGCGCCCTGGTATTCCCTCGAACCCGCGAGTACAAGTAGGTGACCGAAGGTCCCCTTGTGGGAATTTTCGCGGCGGTCGGGCAGAAGGGCTGCGGCAACCTCCCTGGTGATAAGCGTCTGTTGAGAAGGGATGCTTTCGAATGACGAGGGTGGAAGCCCGATGTCGGCAACCCAGACCTCACCGACGTAATCACGTCCCGGGAAGAGGAACAGTCCAAGTTTGGGTGCGCCAAGAGTGATTGTGGTATGTGCGCGAAAGGTCACATCGGAAACTTTTCCCGTTGATGAATGCAACCCGGACGGAACATCGATGGCGACCCTCTGGGCTCGGGAATCGTTGGCGATTGAAATGACCTCGCGTGCGTATCCCTCGATTTGACCGTTGAATCCGGTTCCGAACATTGCATCGATTATACAATCCGAAAATTCGAGGGCTATCCGCAGTCGTTCCAGATCTTCATTCTTGGACATAAAAATAGCATTCAGACCTGATTTCCGAAGAATGCCGAGGTTTGTTTTTGCGTCGGGGGAAAGCTCTTCGGGGGGAAAGGCCATGAAGACGTTCACCGGCACATGGTTATTGAAAAGGTGGCGGGCTACAACCAGGCCGTCTCCTGCGTTGTTTCCTTTGCCGCAGATCACGGTGAAACGTTTTCCCCGAATGCCTTGAAGGCATTTCTCCAGGGTGAAAAGAACCTTAATACCTGCATTTTCCATCAGAACCAAGCTTGAAATCCCAACCGCCTCAATGGCGTGCTTGTCTATTCCCCGCATCTCGCCCGCGGTAACAAGTCGCATCGAACCCACCTCCTGTTGTGGTGTTGATCCATTATAATACAAAATTCGGGTTTCTTAGATGGTCGTGGTATGCGGTATAATGCGAAGCGCGTTTCTTTTTGAAAACAGGTTCAGGGGGCATCAAACATGGTGGATGACTCATCCCGGGAAGTCCTTGGGCGGCTTATTTTCAACTCTCTTCCGGTCCCGCTGGCCTTGAAAAGCCTTCCGGATCGTCGTTTCATTCTCTGGAATAAAGCCGCCGAAAAATTTTTGGGAATCGATTCCAAGGACGTTCTCGAGTCCACA
>MNYA01000444.1 GCA_001872985.1 bacterium CG2_30_54_10
GAAACATGAATTTAGTGAAGTTTGGCAGTCACGCTCAGATTCGTCCGAACGATCCTGGTTCCCAACGATTTCGCCGCTTCCGCAACAAACTTGCCGACATTGTTTCGTTCACTCGCAAGATTCCGGAGATACTCAATTATTCGTTGAACGATTTCCTGTATCTGCTCAAAATGAAGGGGCATTAGATGATTCTTAACATAAAGCGAGATTCCTCACATTCGTTCGGAATGACAAACGATGCTGTCATTTCGACCGAAGAGAGAAGTGTCTTGCGCCAGGAAGCTTTGAGTTTCCCCGAATTATTGAGTAGTAGATACGATTCCCTTTGTTTCAGGTCGAAAGCGCCTGGGCTTGTATGCCAAGCGTAATTTAATTGTGGAGAATAAAATGAATCGAAGTTTTTCTCTGATACCGATGACTGCTCTGCTGTTGGTCATTTGTTTTTCCGGAACTGCTCTCTTTGCCCAGGAAAGCCCCGTTTCCGGGGCTTCCGCCCCCGCTGTAACTGCCGTCACTACCGACGCTTCCGGCGCTCCGGGAGATAAACCGTTGGTAGAGGCTCCTGACACGAAGGGAATTACCACGGTCGCGGAGTACAAGTACGTTCCGCAAGAGAAGCTTCCCCCTGTAAAAGGAACATCTGGCTACAAGTGGGATGACAAGAACAAGGTCGTCGTATTCCCCATAAATGTCTGGATCGGATGGCTTCCTATCGTGGCTGCCAATCACGGCTTCGCTCCCAATGAGGAGAGTGTTTTCTTCAAGAAATATGGCTTCAAGGTCGATCTTAAACTCATCGACGACCCGGTAGCAGCCCGCGACTCATTCGCGGCCGGTAACAGCCAAGTCCTTTGGGGAACCCTTGATATGATCGGGTTATTCGCGGGCGAACTGATGAAAGACAGTCGCACCGCACCCCGGATCTACCAGCAGATCGACTGGTCCAACGGCGGCGATGGGATCGTGGTTCGCTCCGCGATCAGGTCGGTTTCCGACCTGAAAGGCAAGACTATCGTCTATGCCCAGAACAGCCCCTCGCAGTATTTCATCAGCAACCTTTTGATCAACGCCGGAATCCCGCTCTCCGACGTCAAGCACAAATACACCTCGACAGCATTCGAGGCCGCCGCAGCTTTCGTTTCCGACAAGACCATTGATGCCTGCGTAAGCTGGGCGCCCGATATCTACACCATTCCTGAAAAGGTGGCCGGAACGAAGATCCTGACCACCACTTCCGAAGCCAACAAGCTAATCGCCGACGTCTGGGCTGTTCGCGCCGATTTTGCCCGAGACAAACCCGAGATCGTCAAGGGCCTCGTCGCCGGAATCTTCGAGGGCATGGATCTTCTGAAGAACCCGACCTTCAAGGCCCAGGCCTTCCAGTGGATGGCCGACGGTTTTGGCATGAAGGTCGAAGACATCAAGGGCATGCAGAATGATGCTCACTCCACCAACTTCGCCGAAAACAAGGAATTTTTCCTCAATTCCAACAATCCGACCAACTTCGAACGTACCTGGAAGAACATAGCCTCAATCTACAAGACCGTAGGCCTGCTCAGCAACGAGGTTCCGTTCGACCAGGTCGTGGACTTCAGCTCCCTCAAGGCGATCGATGCAGATGGCACCTTCAAACACCACCAGGACGAATACATCAGCAAGTTCGTCCCGACCAGCTACAAGAAGGTCTCCGCGGAAGCTCCGATCATCACCCAGACCGTCCGGATCAACTTCTACCCGAACTCTTCAAACATCTACGAGCCGCAACACGATGATATCGGCCGGCCCGTTGCCAACTCGCTTTACGACCCAAACTGCGAAGCTACACTCGAAAGGGTCGCGCGGCTTGTCGGCGCTTACGAGCGTGCCACGGTCGCGATCGTCGGCCACACCGACAGCTCGATGAAGGGGAAAGTTCCCATGGAAGTCGTGAAGGAACTCAGCAGTTCCCGCGCCAATGGCGTGAAGGATGCGTTGGTGAGCAAGTTCAAATTCGATCCCAACAAGTTCGTAGTCGAGGGCAAAGGCTGGGATCTTCCCGCCGAAGAGACCGATCCGATGAACCAGACCCTCAACCGCCGTGTTGAGATCTCGGTTTATCCGCCCGAAGGCCAGTGACGAATCGCCCCCGGCCAGGTTTTCGGCTTGGTTGGGGGCGCAAACTCCAAACGTGAAACTCAAGGAAAAGCTCGATAGTTTCTTCCGGATCCGCGTTGAGGTTCCCAAGGTCGAGAATGCGTTTCTGGGTGTTCTTCCCATCGTGGCCATCATTTTGGTATGGGGCGCCATTACTTTGGGAAGGACTGATTTTGTCCGCCTTCCCGAGGGGACCCTTGGAGATGCGGGGGAAGCTCCGTTTGTCGGAAAAAGTTGTGGTGACGAGACTTCTTTGTTGGTTTCCGGATTCCGGCGCGTGGATGTTGAGCTGGGAGGCGACAGATTTGAAAGCTATCTCACAGGAAGCGTTTCCAGCTACCCTTTGCACGGTCTCCCCTCCCGCGAAGTGGAAGGCGGGGTCCGGTTAAAACTGCCTCGTGGAACCTTCGTCAGCACCTTCACGCAAGAGGTCGGCGTAACCTCCGGGGCCGAGGTTACGCCGACCGGCCGCGGTGGCGGGCGTCTTCCCGCGCCTCCGGCAACCCTGACCGTGAACCTCTGGGTCTATTCTTTCGAGGATGTTCAGTCTCGCTTGATTACGCGAGTCATCCTTCCGAGCCCCATGGAAGTGATCCGCTCGACAAAATCCCTCTGGAACAATCGTCGGCCGTTCTGGAACGTCTATCACAGCTTCAAACGAGTGCTTTTGGGGTTTCTGGTGGCATTGGCGGTTTCGTTTCCTCTGGGCATTTTCATGGGAAGCTTCAGCCGCTGGAAATCTCTGTTCGCGCCGTTGATGGTGTTCGGCGGCTACTTGCCCATTCCCACGTTGGTACCCCTGACGATGAGCCTTTTCGGTACCGACGAAAAGCAGAAGGTGATGTTTCTCGCGATTGCTTTTGGAATCTATCTTCTGCCGCTTTTTTTGAAGGCCATCGAAGAGGTCGACAACGTCTATCTTCAAACGGCCTATACCTTGGGCGCGACGCGTGCGCAGGTTGTCACGAAAATACTCCTCGGAATCGCTTTTCCCAATATCTATGATTCGATGCGGATGGGCTTCGGAATTGGCTGGGGATACATCATCCTGGCTGAGATGGTTGACATGGGAAGCGGCGGGGTGGGGGCGATGATTCTGATAAGTCAACGCCAAGGACCGCGCGAGCATATCTACCTGGTTTTGTTGATTATAGTCCTTATCGCCTTCATCACCGACAAACTCTGGGAAATAGGCGCCGAATGGGCTTTCCCATACCGGGGGGCAAAACGATGAGTGACCCGAAAAAACCTCCCATGACTTCATCGCCCCCATCGCCCCCATCGCCACAAGCGCCGCAAGCGCATTCCCAAGCCCCGCGTCGCAAGGGTATCTTGAGGAGGGTGATCGATC
>MNYA01000262.1 GCA_001872985.1 bacterium CG2_30_54_10
TTTTCCCAAACTACTAAACTCTTACTTTCTTTCCTTCCCCTCCAGATCTGCGTTAATCCGCGTTTATCTGCGGCAAAAAAATCCTTTCCTTTTTTCTATTCTTTCGTTTCCCCAGCTTTCTTCGTCTTTCTTATTTCAAACCGCTAAACTCTTACCAAAGCACTACTTCTTTCTGGAAATGCACCCAGAAGGATTTAATACCGTTAAATAGTCACGACCCCGTGTTGACAGGAACTTTGCTTTGCTTCGCTCGCAATGACACTTTCAACATGTTGATGGCAAAAATCAGGTGTCAAACCAATTTGCTGTCAAAGCAATTTGCTTGACACCCCCCATACCCTATGATATGCTCACCTGAGTTCGGACGGAAGCGTCCGTCATTACGTCGGTTATTGAACCTCCAGGATTTTCCTGGGAAAGCGAAAGGAGATTTTGGTAGATGTTGAAGCGTTTTGCCGTGATCGCAACTGTGTTTGTCCTCCTCTCCGTGGCCTTGGCCGTCAGTGCCGAGCAGCCCGTTCTGCTGCAGTACAATCCCGCCCCCGGGACTGCGGTAAAGTATCAGATGAATATCCGTGGCACCACCGTTGTCACAGCCATGCAGCGTGCTCAAAAGACTGACCTTGAAACCGTCATGAAGCTCGAGCAGAAGGTCACCGGGGTCGACAAATCCGGCAATATCGAGATGACCACCACCATTCTCGACGGCGTCATAACCGTCAACAATACCCCCACGCCTTTCCCCGGCACCGGCCAAGTCATCAAGGTCAAGATGGCCAAAAATGGTGAAGTCATCGAAACTGAAGGCATGGACCAGAGCGCCAATTTCAATCAAATGCAAATCAAGTTCCCGGCCAAGCCCATCAAAACAGGTGACTCCTGGGATTCCAACATCCAGCCCAATCCCCAACTTCCCATACCCCTCAGCGTCAAATACACCGTCCTCGGGTTCGAAACCGTCGACGGCTATGAATGCGTGAAACTTCAGTCCAATGTTTCCAGCGATCAGGGACAGGCCGGTTCCATCAATCTGAATGTAAAAGCCACCGGCAAGATCTGGTTCGCCTACAAAGCCGGAGTCATGGTGAAAAATGAAGTAACCTCCAGCATGGTCATGGTCATGGAAAATGACATGGGCGGCGGAAAGAAAGAGAAAATCGACACCCGCATGAACCTCACTCTCAAAATGGGAATTGTAAAGTAAGCTCGTTAGGCTTGACGACCCTGGGTACCGTTCGTATAATTTGACACAAGATCCTCAGCCGGTTCCTTGAAAATACGATCGAGTCCCAGCAGTGAAGCTGAATTGAGAAGCATCTAACCAAACAGTGTGGTTGTTTGTTTCCGGAAGCTGGGACCCCGCTTTAACCCGAGGCGGGGTTCTTCTTCATATACCCAATACCCAAACCCAACCAAACCCAAACCAAATACCAACCCATCTCACTTTGAAGGGAGGAGAATCGCGAACAAACCCTGATCCCGTGTTCTATGTCCCAGTATCCCCCTTATTCCACTAGGAGGAATGACAATTATGAAGTTGAATCGCAGTCTAGTTCGTTCTCTGGCGACGACCCTGGCCGTGGTCATGCTGGTAGCCTCGTTCACCACCAGCGCGGAAGCCGGGTTGTTCTCCAAAATCAAGGATACGGTTAAGAGCCACCCAGTGCTGTCAGCCGTTGCAGTCGGCGCAGGCGCCATCATCGGCGCCCCCTACATCGCTTCTGCCATCGGGTTCGCCTCCGGCACAGCAGTTGCCGGTGGAGCCGGTGCGGTAGCTGCCGTAGGTGGCCTCGGAGCTGGAATCGCCGGAATCGGTACCGCCATCTGGGGCGGAGTGGTCGCAGCCGGCGGGTTCGTGACCGGAGCCCTTGGAGGAATTGGCGCCGCCATCGGTGGTATGTTCTCTGGAATCGCCGGATTCATCGGCGGCATCATCGGCAGCCCACTGTTCATCCCGGCGCTCGTGATCATTGGCGCAGCAGTTGTCGGCTACGTACTGTGGAAGAAATATCATCGCCAAACCCAGAATATCGGCAATGGCAGCACTCTTCCTTCCACCCTTCCGTCCGTTTCCATTCCGTCTGGTGAGACTGTTGTAAGTGGCGATATCGGCAACCCGGCAGGTGAGATTCCGGTAGCCGCCCCGAAGCCCGCCGTCGAAATCCCAGTTAGCGGCGACCAAAGCGTTGCACCCGCGTCGACCGAAGTGACCACCGTTGCTCCAGTTGGCGCCCCCGACTCTTTGAAGAGCGCTCATGCGGCTTACATCAAGGCTTACAACTCCTATATCAATTCCGTTACCAACATCGGTGGCAGCGAGAATCCCGACGAGGAACTGCGCACCAACATGCTCCGCTCTGATACCCAGACCAAGCTCACGGCTTATCGTGACGCCTACAATACCTACATAACTCTCCTTCGGCAGAGTAACGCACAGTAGCTTGACGAAAAGCCCCGAGCCTTACGGCTCGGGGCTTTTCTTTTTTTGGGCCAGGAAGCCGTGCCACTCGCCGTCGACGAGCTCTTTTTTAAGCTCGAATCCCGACATTGAGAAAGCCTCGCGGACAGATGGGGCGTTGGTCGAGTTCACCCCTGAAAACACCGCCCAGCCTTTCTTTCCAATCCAGCCTACGAACCGGGACATATTTTCTAACAGAATCGGGGAGGTAAGGTTTGCGACCAGGCCATTGGCTGAAAAAGGCGGATTGAAATCGGCCAAGTCACCGCAGATGATCTCGAACCCTTCGGAAATATCGTTCAGGGCGGCATTCTTTCGAAGGTTCTCGACGGCAGGCCCTTCTTTTTCTACCGCAACCACAGCCGAAGCGCCGCGTTTGGCAATATAGAATGCGAGAATTCCGCTGCCGGCGCCGAGATCGAGAAACCGGCCTTTTTCCAGCGGAAGATCTTCCAATAGTTGAAGGCACAAACGCGTGGTTTCATGCGTCCCTGTTCCGAAGGCCATTCCCGGATCGATCAAAATGCGGATCATTGCCGGCTCATCAGGGGAAAAGCCGGAGGCAGAGTCAGGGACAGACCAGGGAGGGCAGACCAGAATTCCTCTGCCTGTGCGGATCGGTTGGAAATACTGCCTGAACCCTTCCATCCAGTCTTGTTGGTCGGGATAGTCAACGACAGCGAGCTTAACGTCCTTCAGCTTTTCCCGGCGCAGCCACGATCTTATCTTTCGATTGATTCCGGGAGCATCCTGCTCGACCGTCGAGAATAAAATGCTGACAACAGTTTCACCCGAAAAGGCGATTTCTTCCTCGCCGCCAGACGCAAGCGGGATCAGGCATGGCGATGAAAAGCTCATCAGACCAAGGCTTTCGGCAAGACCGAGCAGCGGTTCCTCCCAGTTATCAGCAATCTTGATATCGATACGGCGCAGCATGTTCAGTTTTGGCAGGATCTCAGCATTTCTGAAGGTCTTTGATGCGGGCGGCGGCCCTATCTTTCAGAACCTTGTTTTCGCCGGCAACCGAGATAGTTTTTCGATAACACTCCATGGCCCCCTCGAAATCCTCAAGGGCTTCGCATGTTTCAGCAAGTCCGAAATTAGCGAATGCATCGTTGTG
>MNYA01000340.1 GCA_001872985.1 bacterium CG2_30_54_10
CCCGCCGTTCACCCGGCATAAAAGGAAAACCCTCGAGACGTGACCCGGAGCCGCTGCAGGATACCGTTACGAACTCATGACGATTCAGGATTCCACGTTGAACTTCAGATTGAGACAGGATAAGAATATGAAGAACCCCAGCCAGCAAAAGCATGACCAGAGCGGAAGGAACAAGATAGCGCCAGCCTAACCCGGGAAAACTCCGGCTTGAGGGCGCGGGAGCGGCAGCGGCAGCGGGAACGGGAAGAATTTTTTCCCCGGGAAGCCGCCGAAGAACCTTTTCACGAATCTGGCAGGAAGATTGAATGACTTCAAGAACCTCTTTGAGGCTTTTTTCCCGCTCCCGGGTTTCATGAATGACAATTTTGCACTCCGAGCATGCGCTTAGGTGTTGTGAAAATTCCGCGACTTCCCGCGGGGTCAATTCCCCGTCGAGATAGGCGTAGGCTGTTTCTTCGCGGTTACAGGACATTTTCAGAATCTCTTTTCGCACGCAAAAGTCTTCTCGCCGTGAAGATGCGGCTTTTCACCGTTTGAAGAGGAATGTTGAGAACCTCGGAGATCTCGCCATAGGGCATTTCTTCAACGATTCGAAGAAGCATCGGCACTTTTAATTCCTCGGGAAGGTTCATGATATTCAGGAAAGTCTTGCGGAAAGCTTCGTGCATTTCGATCCGGATTTCGGGGTTTTCAAAGGCGGGAAAGGGTCCATTCTTGTCAAACATTTCTTTGTAGACTTCACGGGCTGCTGCATCATGTGCATTTTTTTGAAATTTGTCCGAAAGAAGGTTGCGTGCGATCGCGACAACCCAGTTTGAGAATTTTCGAGAGACGTCGAACCCAGCCAGATAACGATAGGCGCGAATGAAGGTCTCCTGGGCGAGATCCTCGACATCCTGGAGGTTGCAAACCTGGGGCAGGAGGAAGCTGAAAACAAGCCGCTCATATTTTCCGATCAGAACTCCGAAAAGGCTGCTTTCCCCGGAAAGAATTCGGGAAATGATATCGCCGTCTGTTTTAAGGCCATCGTTCATCCTATTATTACCGTCGAAAATGGGAAAAGTTCTTTCCGTTATTTAAGATTTGTCATTCCTCGACTACTTCAAAGTCTCGGGGCCCCATTGCAAGACCGTAGAAGTCAGGATTCGAAAAATCATTCATTCCCGAGATTTCTCCTGGTTCGTAACCGTATTCAATGACACCGCCATTTTCGACAAGCTTTTCGATGATGTCTGCCGCAACGCCCCCGATGATATGTACGGAATTTTTAATTTCCACCTCCCCATTTTCGCCCGAATTGAAACAGACGAGAAAACCGTGAAACTCGGGCAGTCCGGAGGATGAACCCGCGCCGATGCTGAGTTCGATGTGATTATCCGAAACGAAGGTGATGTAACCGAACGCGTCGGGTGTCGATGGCTTGTTGTTGATGAACGGATTGACAACGGGAGCGGAAATTTTGATTCTTCCTTTGCAATAGATCACCCCACCTTTGAGCACTTCCAACGGAATATCGATCTCAAGATCGTTTTCGAAACCGATTATCTGGTTGAGGAAAACCTGGTTTTTTCCCTGGGTCCGGTCGACGAATTTGTCCATGAAAAACTTGCATTTGCTCAATTTTAGTGGACTTCCGGCTTTTCCGTCGGTGATGTAGTAGCTCATTTTTTCTTTCAGGTAGCGTGACGTAACCCGTAAATCGCGGATCTTGCCCGAGTAGTGGAGTTCCGGGTCGTTGGTGAAGGTGTAATCCTGGTTGCAAATGCGATCGGGCTTGTCGCGAATGTAAATGTTGTTCGGAACGGCAGAACTCCAGGGCATTCCAGGGTCGGTAGGCTGAGAAATGTTCTTCAGGCCCAGCATGTAAGGTTCCCAGTCTCGGAATTCGGGAGGGATTCTGCACAATGGTGGGCTGTTGGTGGGTTTTCCAAAATAGTAGGTGCGGAAATCAACGTCTGCCGTCAGAGTCTGCTCGAGGAGACCCAGGAGGATTGGGTCGACCCTGCGGCTGGCGGCCCATGGGCCCAGTTCCCTAGAGAAAAAAAGGTTCACGGGTGGGTTCGGCGGCTGGGGCGGCGATTCCCATTCGACCTGTTGCATCGCGCGGATTGGATAAATGCGCTTGACGCCCGTGAAATAGAAGGAAAACGTTCGCACATACCGGCGCTTCACCTGCCCGAAAACGAGTGTGGGAGTGCAAAGGCCAGGTGTTCCAAACAAGTGCAGGGCGCTCCCTTTACTCAGAAGTGCCTGGTCTCCGCGGTAGGCTCCGGCTGCTCCCTTGAAAATTTTAATCCCGTTTGAGAAGGAAAGGTCTACCAGGCCTGTATAAAGGCCGTAATCGACGAAGGTGACCATAACACGATGGTTGCCGCCCCCGAGACTGTTCCCGGAAATTTTCGAATCGAGCAGAGTGTTCCACTCACGGGAACCGAGCCAGCCCCTGGAACCGGGGGGAGGTTC
Source organism: bacterium CG2_30_54_10 (assembly GCA_001872985.1). Lineage (GTDB taxonomy): Bacteria > Muiribacteriota > Ozemobacteria > Ozemobacterales > Ozemobacteraceae > CG2-30-54-10. The sequence goes on from MNYA01000340.1 coordinate 2,464, forward strand.
GAAAAAGAAATGGAAAAACTCGCCATAATTCGGCTTTGAGGGGTCATTTTCTGCTCCGGCACCGATGTTCAAAATAAGGTTCCCCGACTTGTTGGTCGCGTCCGTGGATTTTCCCTGACCGCCCAGGTAAATCCAGCCGTTATTTACAAAGGAAGCCTCGGTTTTGATGATGTTGTTGGGCCTATTGAGGGTGAAATCAAGACCATCCTGGCCTTTTTTCTTGCTTCGGATAAGACGGTTGTAAAGCACCAATGGCTGATTTCCCGTTACTTTACCATCTTCGCTGACCTGGGCCACCCTGTTGGCTTTTGCGGGATCGAGTTCGGCGCCGCGTCGTGCGAAAAGAGTAAACTTGTGAAACGGGGGCGCGAAAAGGCGCACCAGTAGAAAGTCTTTGCGAATCCGGCATTTCTTTTTCACCCCTTTGTGGCTGACCGCTACCTCTACATCAATGTTTCCAAGGCGCTCGAAGGGGGATTTTTCGAGGCCCGGAATATCGGCCGAAAAGGGAGACCCATTTCCGAGATTGGCGACGGTCTTGACAGTTACATCGAGATCTCCGCCCCATTTGCTGCGAAACTGGGTGATGATTTCCTTCGTCACGTCAAGCTTCATGATGTCATCGGTATAGTAAAGGTCATTGATGGTTTCCTGGTTGTTCTTGAAAACCCCGTCGATGATCTTCTTGGCTATCTTGGGATCACGAGTCTCAAAATCACGCTGGAGTTTTCTGACCGTAAGCCGCCCTATGGCCGAAGCAATCTGATACATCCGCTCGCTGACGGAGGTCCGGTTGGTGACCATGCTTTCTCCCCGTATCCGTTTCACCATTCCGGCAAAAATGATCATGGTGAAAACCAAACAGCCGACCACGATCACGAGGATCATTCCTGACCGGGCGGGGCTGATATGGCTGGCAAGACCGACTTCCGGCTTCTGAACCTCGGCTTCTGACTTCTGACTTCTGATTTCTGATTTCATCAATTCTTCCCTAACTGCTGGAGCAATCTTTTCACCCGGGGATTATTGGGATCGAGATCCTTGGACTGATTTAAATGTTTGATGGCCTGCTCCGGATCTTCGAGTACCAGGTAGCAAA
>MNYA01000415.1 GCA_001872985.1 bacterium CG2_30_54_10
TGTCCTGGGCGGATGACCTTGTAGTGAGATTCTCCGGTAGTCAAAGGAGCAAGCTACAAGGTGAACGCAGATCCCGGGATGAGCAGTCCGGCCTTTGGAGTGGTCATGGAAAGCCTACGGTGGAGGAAGACACGTTTTTTTGTGTGGATGTCCCTGCGCGATCGTGCGCATGGCCATCCAAAATCCACCAAAGGAGGACACCATGGCCACCAAGCGAAACGTCCGTCGGTCGGGAACCGCCCAGCAGATTCGCCAGCAGTTCGAGGCGAAGCTGAGGCGGTTCAGCCGCGAAGCGCCTGAAAGGCGCGAGCTCGCGCCGCTGTGGAAGGAAATCTTCGGCGGGGATGATGAAATCCTCAACGAGGGTTACGCCTTCCTGGCGGACATCGACCGCCTCGTGGCTGAAATGCTGGAACAAATTCCGGCGGCTCAGCACGACGCGGCGATCGCGGCGATCCGGGAGCAAACGGCCTTCGTGGTCGCCAGTTCGCTCCTTGCGATCGTCCGGCGAGCAGCCTGGGCAGAAAGCCAGTTGCAGCATGCAACTGGCGCGGCAACGCACTGACGGGCAACGGCCGGGTGCGGGGTGGCAATTTACCCTGCATCCGGGTTTGTCGAACCACGCGGGCTGCAAGTGTGCCGCCCGCACACATCCATTCATGGGGCAAGCCATGCTCGCAGACGCGAGAGCCCCAACCCAGAGGAGGTGCAAGATGGCTACGTTCACGGGCAAGTTCATCGAGGTTACTGGAGTGAAGATCGTCGAGACGTTGGCGGAAATGCCGACCAAGCTGGCGATCGTGTTCCCGGATTGGCAGCCGGCCGGGCTGCGCACCGAGCAAGTGACAGTCGTGGAGTTCAAGTTCTGCACTGCCGACGGCAAGCTGCCTCAACCCAACGTGGGCGAAGCCGCGGCCGAGTTCGCCAAGTGGGTGCGGGATGCGGTGGAGAACGGCGAGCTGGACACCACGCAGGGCGTGGTCTTCTCCGGCGTCATGATCGGACACATCAGCTTCGCACTCGGCGAGGCCAGCCACATCTTCCCCTGGGCCGGCACATACGAGCCTCGCATCAACGGGGCATACGTTGGTCATGTCCATGGGGCGCCGCACCAGGCAGGTGAGGTGGTCTTCCTGCCGGCACCTGAGCCGGCTAAGAGCTGAGCGGTAGATAAGCCGGGGGAGTGAAAACGAGCTGCGCGTCTAAAACAAACACGGCATGCTCAAGTAACAAACCCGGCAGCACTTCCATCAAGGAGGAGCCGCCATGGCTACACGAAGGGACGTTCGTCCCCTGTATGAGGCTATGGTGGTCGCCGTGGGCGGCCCTCCTCATTCAGGGAAGACAGTCTTCCTCGCAGCTCTTTACCGCCACATCCTCGCACTGCGGCCGCAGAACTTCTGCTACTTGCAGCGCATGTGCCCGGACGGTGAAGGTGTATGGTCTTCGGAATCAGACCCGGAGGTTGTGAAGGAGATTAGGTGCAAGGGCAAGTTCGCGTCCACCTTCATGACCACGTACTTGCCCCAACTGCAGGGGTTGGGTTTGATGGGCAACTTCCGGTTGATTCTAGCAGACTTGGGTGGCGTTCCACCCACCCAGTCGGCTGAGAATGCCGAGATCCTTGCTAACTGTACACACCAGATTGTCTTGTGCTCCACGTTACATTCGGATCACAAGGCGTTTTGGTTGCAGGTGGCCGAGGAAGAAGGCTGTCAGACCATCGCGGTCTTTGACTCTCGTCTCGTGAAAATTGCCGGTACGGATGAGCTTGATCTTTCGGTCAGATCCGAGATTGAGCTCGGCGAAGTTCCAACCGGCGAGTTCCGCAACCTCGACCGTAAGCAAGAAGCGGTCGTGTGTTATGAAGACGAGGCTCAAAGACTAGCCGCCTGGCTGGTGGAGCGGGTAGAGAGCCGTTAACTGCTCGAAAGCGTGAAAAAGCGTCGCGTCCTAAAACAAAAAACGGATGCTAAGTAGCGCTGAACGGGCAAAAACAAAAAGGGGAGAAACCCTCTCAGGCGAGCGACTCGAAGCCGTATGAGGTTCCGTTTCCGCCATGACCCCGATGGTATTGCTCCCTTCGCCCTTCGATTCGGAGGGCAGGCGGTAACAGCGTCCGAAAGGACAAAGAAATCCGCCAATTGACAAAAGGCCTTCAGGTACAAGTGGCCTCCACCCAGACACATGTCCAGGGTGGTCAAACAACTGTCCATGTACGGCCATGAAGAATCCTGAGGTGGAACGAAACGCTTTATGTTTGGAAAGCCCTGCGCAAGCGTGCGCAGGGCTTTCCAGCAACACCACTAAAAGAGGACATCATGGCGAGCAACTTCCAGGACGTCTTGGCCCGAGAGGCCAGACTTCCCGAGGAAATCCGGACGGTCTTCGCGACCTTCCGGAACGCGATGGCCGGCGAGCTCTTCAAGGGGCAAGCCTGGACCGAGGCGTCGCTAGCGCTTCGGCTCCAACTTGCGCCTTCTTCGCCCAAGCGGAAGGCGATCAACAGGATCACCCAGATCCTGGGGTCGCGTCAGCGAAAGGCGAGGGGGCTCACCACGTCGCTGCTCGAGGGTGCCTGGGAGTCGTACCTCGGTACGCTCCTGGGGGGACATCCTCGACATCCTCGAGGAGGCCTGGTCGGACGACCAGACGTCCTAGAACGATGTGAGGTCTCAGCAGACTACCTCACCGGCGCAAACCCTAAGCTGAGACAGGGGTTTGCTTTCTTAAATCCGACTACGGGCCGCAAACGTGCCACCCGTAAATTGGTTGCCATCGAAAGGAGAAAAAGACGATGGCCAGTCAAGAACTTCTCGCAAGGATCGCCAGCTTCAGGCGCGAAATTGAGCGCCTGGAAGCACTGGCGAAGCGGACCGACCTCGAGCCACCCGAGGGATTTGTGGTGGCTGCGGTCGTCAACACTGACGGAGATGCCGACGACGATACAGCTTGTCGTACGTGCAACTTCGTCGTAGTGCCCGCAGAGTTTGGCACAGAAGTGACAGCCAAGTTCTGCGGCTCAACCCTCACCGTCTATAGAAAAGACTGTTGCGGTGAGGGATATGAGATGCCCAGTTACTGTGCATTCGGAACGCATTTTCCGGAGGAGGCAGTAAAAAACTTCCGGTAGATGCTTAACTCACTCGGCAGTGGCGACCCGGGTGAGGTAGAAAGCTAAGGTTGACTTGGAAAACCTTGAGGGAAACCTCGAAGTATCTAGTAACGAATCCGGTTTGTCCGGACAGAGTAGTGAACGATGACAACCCAGCGGGAGGTGATAGCTCTATGGGGTAACTCCCATGGATACTAAACCAGGAAGCGCCCGGCCCGAATGCTTCCAAATAACCAAAGCAGGCTCGCTTTCGGATGTACCTGCTTTAAATGAACTGCGGATTATAAGCGAGAGCCAAACCTCAGATGGGTGATGGGGAAAGGCTAAGCCGCAGCGGCTGGAGCACGGGACACGAGAGATTGGGGAATCCCGCCAGCTGAAAGATGAATCAGGGCACCTTCGCTCAGTTGCGTACAAACGCTGTCATGGTGGAGACATCATGATAAAACAAGGGAAACCTTGTTTGACCGACTGAAGGAAACCATGACTCTCCGCCAATTGGCGGACCCCGGAGGGTAAGCTCCATCTACAGCCTGCCTCAGGCCAAGGGAAAATAAACTTACCACACTGGCTCACGTGGAGCCGCTGGCGGAGAAATCCCCCAGAAATACCACGAGCAAAACCCAGGTCCCAACGGGAGCCTGGTCTGGGGTTGAAGGACTTAACCCTCCTTCTCCCTAGCGGTACAATCACCCGCAGAGCGGGTCTGATGAGTCCATCCGTAGATTTAGGCTAGGGAGGACGAAATTGTACGTCAGAGATAGCACATTACATATAAAAACTGAATATGATTTGTCATGCTGACCCCGCATAAGCGGGGGAAGAATCCCGTAGGAATATGGTAATTCGGATGGGATCCTCACGTCGTCCCGCATTGCGGGACTCCTCAGGATGACACAGTGCCGTCTGTCATTCTAAACCGAGGGGGAAGAATCCCGTAGGAATATGGTAGTTCAGACGGGATCCTTTCCTTCGACAAAGTTTATCCTTCTCCGCCAGCTGGCGGAGAAGGACTCAGGACAAGCTAGCTCAGGATGACACCTCTTGGTCATGCTGAATTCAGTTCAGCATCGGTATGGTGGTCTTGAGACGGATCCTGAAACAAGTTCAGGATGACCACCAAGACTGATCCCGAAACGATCCTGATTTTCATCAGGACTATGGTTTGGGATGACACTTTGTGAGTCGGGTTGTTCTTTAAAATTGAATAAAGAATTAAAAAGGAATGGAGTTTTTTGACCTATTCCAGGCCAAAGAAGGTCTCGTAGGTTTTGTTGTTGATAAGCTGCAGTTGACTGTTGGGATAATTTTTTTGGAAAACATGTGAAGCGCGTAATTTTTCCTCGCTCCACTTGAACTCAAAGCCAGCCAGGTTTTGGCCAACTTCTTCTAAATAGTCGACCTCTTGTTGTTGGTGTGTTCTCCAAAAGAAGCAATTTCCGCCAAAACGGCGTTGATTATTCCATTTTAACCTTTCGACGATGGCGAAGTTTTCCCACAACGGGCCGACATCGCCTCTCAAGTTTAACGGATTGAGGTTATTAATCAGCGTATTTCTGATTCCTGCATCCAAAAAATAGATCTTCCGCAGTTTGGTCAGCTCTTTTCTTAAGTTGCGGCTAAAGGGTTTTAAGGTAAAGATGATAAAAGCTTTTTCCAAAAGTTCGACATACCTGACCACGGTTTTTTTGTCGATTCCCAAAAGGTTGGCCAATTCATTATAAGAAACTTCGTTGCCGATTTGAAGCGCTAAAGCCTGCAGAAGTTTTTCTAGAAGATTGGGATTTTTCACTTGCTGGTATTGCAGAATGTCGCCAAAAAGATAACTGCGGGTGATATCTTTTAAAATTTTTCCGGCTTCGGCTTCTTTTTGAACAATCTCAGGATACATTCCATAGATCATTCTTCTTTCCAGAATCCTTTTGATTTCAAGGTTTGAATAGACTGATTGCAGCTCACCTAGCGAAAAAGGGTAAAGATAATACTCATATTTTCTGCCGGTTAAAGGTTCGACAATTTGATTGGAAAGGTCAAAAGAAGATGATCCGGTGGTTACCACTTGAATGGTAGGAAGATTATCAACCAGCAGTTTTAAGGTTAGGCCGATATTTTTTACCCTTTGGGCCTCATCGATAAAGACAAGTGTTTTATCGCCTATCAAGGCTTTAAGTTGGGTGGAAGTGCTGTCGGTTAAAGTCTCGCGAATATCAGGTTCATCACAATTAAGGTATAAAGATTTTTCTGGAAATTTAGCCTGAATGTTTTGAATCAAAGTGGTTTTACCCACTTGACGGGCGCCATAGATTACTAGCACCTTTTGCTTGAAAAAATCATTTTCGATTTGGCTTTGAAGGCTTCTTTGAATCACCATTTTAGATTGAAATTAGGGAACTAAACTACCCTAATTATATTATATTTTGGTGATTTGTCAAGATATGAGTCATTATTTCTTTCCCAGAAAATCATGGAAAACATGGTTTTTTGAGAAAGGCTTGCAAGATTAACGTCATTCAGACCCCGCCCTTGGCGGGGGAAGAATCCCATAGGTATGTACTAATGCGAACGGGATTCCTCGATTGCGCTCGGGATGACGATCTTGTAAGCCGGTTTGCTCTTTTAAAAAACAATAGGTATGGAAAACAGCAGATTAGGCAATA
>MNYA01000270.1 GCA_001872985.1 bacterium CG2_30_54_10
TTGGACATCCTCTTCAATTTGCGCCACCAGGATGGACACATTCTGAACATTCGTTAAAAGGGCAGCCCCTTTCGTAGAGGTTCTCATTCCGGATGACAGCATTTTCGATGCCGCCAGCATGACGATGGATCCGACGAGAACACAGATGGTGGCCTCGATAAGAGTGACCCCCCGCTTGTTCATCATAATTTATTCTTTGAAAGCAGCCCCGCCATTGATACCTTCCGAGTTTGGCCCGGGGCCGGACTCCAGCTCACCTCAACAACCAATATTTTGTAGAGGTAAGGCCATGGCGCTGTAATCGGCGGAATCCTGACATGCAATTTTCTGGAAAAGCGAGACTCGATCTTAACCGCAACCTCAGACCCAGCCTTGGTTTTTAATTTGATTTCCGGAAAATCATGGTTTTCTCCTACCGGAAACAGCGGATCATCGTATCCCTTCAATTGTGCGAATTCCAGAAGCTCGGAAGCATATCCGGAGGCAAGCGCTTCGTCTCGTGTCTGAGTCGTGCCGGCGGTACTTCGTGAAAACAAAAAAAAGATCGGAGTCATCGTTGCGCCGACGATCAGCACGGCAATCATGACCTCAATGATCGAAAAAGCCGAATCGCTCAAAAAGAGCGGGCGTGCGCTCCATCTCAATCCATGAAGTGAATTCGAGCCTCTTCTCCATGCGATCGGGCGCCTTGCACCTGCCAATTTGCTCTCATGATTTCCCCCAGTTTTTAAGATGGTGCGGTTCATGGATCATTTCAGAAAAATCGGGGTCGGGTTTACGCTGAAACTCAGCAACTTCTTTTCTGTCAGATCGTCTGGAACTGCCGACGCAACAAGATTAGGAAGGGCAGCCAAATCGATGTCGTATTCAAGATTCGCGCCCTGTGAGGCACTTCCGAGATCGAAATACTTCATTGCCACGGCGCCGTGAATCGTTGCGCGAACATTTTTCTCAATTGTGACAAACCCCGTCCTTGATAGCAAAGCAGCTTGTACCTTCTGATTGGTATCTACCGTGATTTTGCCGTCAAGGGTGATCAATTGCAAGTGGTTGGAATTGCCCGTTCCTGTTTTGGCGTCGATCTGGTTGGCTATCGTGATGTCGCCCTTTTGGAGGACAATTCCCCCATTGCTGCCCACTTTGAGGTTCTTGTCAATCTTGAGCGCGTTGTCCCCTTCGATGTACACCCAACCTTGCAGATTGAGTATTTGACCATCAAAAAGGCCGCGTGCCTTCAAACAATCGAAAATGTCCCGTTTCTCCACCGCCGGGTTGATTATCCAGGTTGTCCGGGAACCGGGTATCTGGAGGCCCTTCAGAAGATCGTCCATGGATCGGAGCTCGGTTACTCCGGCAATGATTTTGAACGGGTCAGGAATGGTGTGGAATATCGAGGCGGGAACTGCTGAAGGCTTCTGTGGCATAAACTGGATAAGCGGGTCTGAGGTCATGTTGATGAGAGGGTCTGCGATCTGGTTGTCCGTGCTGATGTATCCAAGGGATCTGCCGTAGGGCTCGATATTCAAATTGCTGGCATAACTCGCGTTGTAAACCTCTCTGGGGGTGAGGGGGGGAACCGCTCTTGAAGTCAGATCGATACAAGTGACAAAAGTTCCTATGTTGTCATCTTCCGTGGAGGCGGTGAGGTCAGTATATTCCCTCCAATATTTTTCTTCGTCACCCGGAGGACCCTTCTTAACATATTTGAGAAAAAGGGGCTTGAAATATTTCGGATCGGTATTTGGATTGAGGTTCTTCGCTGCCCGGGCTGACAGAAAAGCCCTGTAGACCTCGCCCAGAACAAGGGTCGGGGATCGTTTGCCGCTTGGCAGGTCAACACCCAAAAGCTTCAACGCCGAGTTCCGGCTCGCGAAAATATGAAGCGGGGAATTTTGAACGAACTCGTACCAGTCTCTTCCAGCGTCGGTGTTCTCCGAACAGATTCCCTGGTCCCACTGGAGGAAATAAATTCCGTTTTCCGGGGGCCACCTATTAAAGAGGCCATCACCTCGACCCCATTTGAAAAAATGGTGTCCTTCAGAAAATTCGCCGGGGTGATTGCTGCCTCTTGCCAAGCCAAGAATAAGTTGCCCTCCGCCAAGGTAGATCAGGCCACGTTTCGATTCAACGAGTTCCGTCAGACGCATCGGAAGCGGGGATCCTTCCGCGGCATTGAGGAACACCCAGGGCTTTCCAGTCGGATTGGATGGATTCTCCATTCCGTTTTGGTTGGTCGAAACCGTATTCAACCTGAAGGAAGCCTGGACATCGTAGGGGTCGGCGGTTCCCCTGGCATCAGCCACATACATGGTGAACTTGGAAAGCACCGGAACCAGGGCGGCTGTGACTTTTACCTTGAAAACAAAATGGAATTCCTCAACCAGCTCCGATGCATTCGCCTTTTTGAACGTCGTGGAAACCGCAAGGTGGATAAGGCCTGCCTTTTCCCGGGGGTAATATTTGCTGCCTATCCTGGTAAAATCCTTGCCTTGGCAGAAATAATGAATTACGTAGCTGAAACCTCCCAGACTGGCCAATGGTTCAACCATTTCGTCCAGAACCTTCTGCAGGTCCATGGTTCCAAGGTCGATCCGGATTCGGGTGGATGCCGACTTGTCTAAATTCCCCATGGTTTCGAGGGGTTTCTGAAGGTATTTAGTCAGCTCCTGGGTTTCATCAGCGAGGGTTTCCTGCTGGATTTTTTGTTGCGCGAGTATCGCCAAGCCGAAGGCGAGGGACGTGCTGATACGCTGTTGTTCCTGCCTACGCGAAAGCCGGTTCTGCATAAGCATGTAATTGAAAAACCACCCCGCCAGCAGCAGAATAACGACCAAAATCCCCCCGACAACCAACAAAGCTGTTCCCCGTCGCGAAGGCCTCCGGGCGGGGATATCAGTTTCCAAGGGGCGGGGGATCGGCACGGGGGGGAGCCGCTTCGGGCCGCGTGGGGTCGGTTGAAAGAAGAGTCGAATAAGGTTTCTTTGAGGCATCTTCATCGTTGATTTCACCGTAATCGGTTACGTCAATGTATCCGGCGTAGACGTAACGCCCCTGGTAGCTCCCGGTGTTTACCAAATACCATCCTCCGCTCACATCCAGAATCTGGACTACATCTCCACCGCTGATGACACCCACAACGGAATAGCCCGTTCCAGGGCCCGTTCTGACGTTGAGAGCAGAGCAGGTCACCTTGCCTTTGGAAGGCACTTTCATCGCCCAGAGGATCCCTGTGACCATGCAAGCTGCGATCAGGAAACCCGCAATTTTGCGTGCCTTCATTTTACTTGCCCTCCGGTTCAATGCTGAACTGATTCACCCACAAGCGAAACTGCATCTCACTCATGTTACCAGTTTGTTTGGTGGAAGTTACCAAAAATCACCAAAATTTATTCGCATTTTCGTAACTTCTCAAAAAAGGGGGCACGCGCCCCCCTTCGCCTCGCGAAGTGAATTCGCGAGGCTCATCCCCCGCGGTCGGGCGCTTTGCGCCCTCCGGTCTGCCTTCGCTCTTCCCCCGACTTATTGAGATGTTACGCATTTTCTCAATAAAGAAGAGCTTATCAGATTGGAGCATCACGTAGCATCTGGGCGGCATCTTCAGGTGGAGTCGGATTT
>MNYA01000106.1 GCA_001872985.1 bacterium CG2_30_54_10
AGAAAGCGACAGCCCTCAAGGAAGACGTTTTCGCATTCCTGAACCTCGCGGACGTTAAGCGCAAACTTGGTAAAATTTCCGATGCTGAGGAAATCTACAAGAAGATAGCCAAAATCGATCCGAACATGGTCGATGCGAAAGTTCAACTTGCAGACTGTCAGCTCGAGCAGGGCAAGGTCGACGATGCGATAGTGATGGTCAACGACGTTCTCACCTTTAACCCGGCCAATGCTCTGGCACATTTCGTCAAGGGGAAAATCCTCTACCACAGCGAACTGAACGACGACGCCATCAGCGAGTTAAAAACTGCGCTGGCCGCGTCACCCGATAGCGAGTATTACCAGATTGCCCTTGCGAAGGCTTTGTTGAAAGGCTTCAAGACTGGTGAAGCAACCGAGCTTGGCGCCGCGGTGCTTAAGAACAACCAGGAAAGCTATGATGCCAGGCTCATTCTGGCGGAAGCTCTCATGTTGGAGGGCCAGACAGGCGACGCGGCCGAACATATCGAAAAGGCATCCAAGATAAACCCGGGCCCCGAGATTCAGCGCATGAAAGCCTTGCTGGCAAAGCGAAACGGTGATAATGATGGAGCCCGGACGTTCTTCCAGGCTTACATTTCCCAAGACTCCAATAACGCGTTCGCTTACCTCGAATATGCTGATTTCCTTGAGAAAACGGGTGACATTCCAGGCGCGATCGAGGTATTCAAGATGATTCCCGCTCATTTCCCCGGAAGCTCCCTCGCCGCGCAGGCGGAGATGAAAATCACAGCGCTTGGCGCCCAGGCCGGCGGCGGGACCCCGGATACAACTCACCCTGGTCCCGGAAAAACCGCTTCAGCTTCAACTCCACCCCCGGGCAAAGTCCGTTATTGAACTTCTCCAAAATGAAAGGAACCTGGCCACATGTGCGGAATCATAGGATACATCGGTGACAAGCCCGCAAACCAGGTCATCTTTGAAGGCCTGATGCGACTCGAATACCGTGGCTACGACAGCGCCGGAATCGCGGTTCTCGACCAAGGCAAGATCGTCCTCGCAAAAGATGTGGGGAAGCTGCGCAATCTCCGCGAGCTTCTTTTAACCAACTTTCCATCCATTTCCTCTCAGGGAATCGGCCACACACGGTGGGCCACACACGGCCGACCTAGCACTTTCAACGCACATCCGCACGGCGATTGCATGGCAACTCTGATGGTCGCGCACAACGGCATCATCGAGAACTACATGAAGCTCAAGCATTCCCTCCAATCCGCCGGGCATATTTTCAAGAGCGAAACCGATTCTGAAGTGCTTGCCCATCTCATCGAGTCGCATTACAAAGGCAATATCGAGGATGCTGTCTTGAAGGCGCTTGCACAGGTTGAAGGCGCTTATGCGATTGTGGTTCTCCATCGCGATCATTCTGACCGGCTTGTCTGCGCCCGGAAAGAAAGCCCGCTGATTGTCGGGCTTGGCAAGGGCGAGAATTTCATCGCATCCGATGTAACTGCCATCATGCAGCATACTCGCCGGGTCGTCTTCATCGAGAACCTTGAGTGCGCCATCGTGAAACGCGATCGCGTAGACTTCTTCGACCTTGCGGGAAAGCCTCTCGAAAGGAAGTCCTCACTGATCGACTGGAACCCGATTGCTGCCGAAAAAGGCGGGTTTTCCCATTTCATGCTTAAAGAGATCTACGAGCAACCTCAGGTCATTCGGAACACCATCGGCGGACGCACCCAGGAAGAAGATGGAAAAATTTTTCTCACTGAACTCGGTCTGACCGGCCCCGACATTTTCAGGACTCAGAGAATCGTGATGGTCGCCTGCGGAACCGCTTATTACGCGGCTTGTGTGGGGAAATACCTTATCGAACAGTTGGTTCGGATTCCGGTCGAATGCGACTTGGCAAGTGAATTCCGCTACAGACAACCGGTCGTCGATCGGAACACACTGGTGGTCGCCATCAGCCAGTCGGGCGAAACCGCCGACACGCTCGCCGCAGTTCGCGAGGCAAAATTGCGGGGAGCAAAGGTATTGGGGATCGTTAACGCTAAAGAATCAACGCTGACTCGGGAAGTCGACGGCCTGGTCTACATCCATGCGGGCCCCGAGATCGGCGTTGCATCGACCAAGGCCTATATCGCGATGCTGACTGCCCAGGTTCTGCTCGCACTGCTTCTGGGCAAAATCAGGGGTACCCTGAAACCGGAATTCGTGCAGGAAACAATCAGGGAACTGAAGATCCTTCCGCAACGTATCGAGCAGCTTCTTTCCAACACAGCGCCGATCCGGGCCCTGGCGGAAAAATTCAAGGACGCACGACATTTCCTGTTTCTAGGACGCGGAATCAATTTTCCCACGGCGATGGAAGGCGCCCTGAAGCTGAAGGAAATCAGCTATATCCATGCCGAAGCCTACGCCGCCGGAGAAATGAAGCATGGGCCCATCGCGCTTATCGACAAGGATCTTCCGGTCATGGCGATCGCGACCAACCAAAGCGTCTACGACAAGCTCGTCAGCAACATCAAGGAAGTGCAAGCCCGCTCCGGCACGGTCATTGCGGTGGCCTGCGAAAGCAATTGTGACATTAAAAATGTCGCGGATTACGTGATCGCCATTCCGGACTGTCCGGAGATTCTGACCCCGATTCTGAGCGTAGTTCCATTGCAGTTGTTTGCCTACTTCGTGGCCGACCTTCGCGGCCTTGATGTCGATCAACCCCGCAATCTCGCCAAATCGGTTACCGTGGAGTAACCCCCCCTGGAAGCCAGGTCTCTCGAAAACTTAGAGTTTCCTAAAATTTGCTCCCTAATTGCCGAACAGGCTGGCAGTCAGGCGGCCAAAGACTCGATCGGTCAGCTTGTTCCCTCCGCAGACCGAAGGAAAGTCGAGGCCGATCTTTTGGAGCTTGACGAACTGGTTTTGTTCCGCGAGAGCGGAGGCCGGGTTCCGGTGGGCGGGATGAGGGAGATGCGCGATCTTCTCGGGGTGCTTCGCGGCGGTCGGGAAACCCTCTCGGGGGACGATCTTCTCCGGGTGCGTGCAAACCTTGAGGTCGAACAAAGCTTGAAGAAAGCCTTCCGGCCCGAAGAGCTGCCGAGGGAGATGCGGATACAGACGCAAGCACGGACGCAAGCCTGGGCGCAAGCGCGAACGGAGTCGCGACCGCAATCGCGACCGCAATCGCGACCGCAATCGCCATCGCCATCGCCATCGCGACCGGAGTCTCAGACCCAGGCTCGGGTACCGACACAGACACAGACACAGAGACAAGTGCAGGCACAGGCACGAACACAGGCGCCGACGTCAAGGACATGGAAAGGCCGGCTGCAAGAGCGTGTGGATGCCCTCCCCGGCCTAGAGGATATCCGTCAGCGAATTCTTGTTGCCATTTCCGAAAAGGGCGAGGTCCGCGATCAGGCTTCCGGTCGTCTGGCGGGGCTACGTCGCGAACTGCAGCAAGCCCGCAATGAAATCGAGAAGCGGCTTTCGGAACTGGTCAACACTCAAACCGATGT
>MNYA01000193.1 GCA_001872985.1 bacterium CG2_30_54_10
CGACAAGGTTCATGCGACAATCCCATGTAGTTGCTCGTAATTTCGGGCCGCCACCGCGTGCCAGGTTCCAGCATGATGAAACCCTGTAACCTGTGCGCTGGCTTGTTGAGGTTAAGGTTGCCGACCGGGGTTTGAACCGTTCCACCAGAAAATGTTTTTGCGAGGAAGTTGACTTTGCCGAAAGAAATCGCTTCTGGTTCCGAAAAAGCTGCCCTACGGGCGCTGTTTTCCTTTCTCCTAGCTGTGCTGCTGCTGCTGGTTCCCGGGTGCGGGGGCCGGCCGGATCCCGAGTTCCATCGTCCCAATGTCATTGCCGGATCGCCCGACAATTCTTTCCTGGTGGTGAATGACGCCCACGCCAAGCGGCTCCTGGTGCTCGATAGAAGTTTTCGACTCATTCGGGAAATCACTCATCCATTTCTCGACAGCGCATGGGGAATCGCGGTCACGGACAAAGAGATCATCGTATGCAATTTCCGAAGTCTCGGCATTGGCCGAACACGCGAGGAAAAAGATGCCTTTTCCATCATTGAGCTTCTCTTTTTCGATTACGATGGCGGCTTGAAAAAGTCGTTTCCATGGCCCGGTCGCAAAGGGCCGGTGAAGTCTGCCGGCGCCTTTTTTGCCGATACTGACGGGTCTTTTCTTGTAGTTGACTCGCGTCAGAACTGTCTTGTAAAAATCGCCTCCGATGGGAAACCAGCCGGATTCATCGCCACCTACGGTGTCGAGCCCGGTAAGTTGTTCTACCCAAACGATGTGAGAAAAACCATCGATGGAAAGATTCTGGTTGTTGACGAATATAACTCCAGACTCCAGTTGTTCGAGCCGGACGGCCGTTTCATACGCGTCGCGGTCGAACGTGGCGAGGAACCTGGAAAAGTCGGATTTCCCCAGTCCGCGGCGCAGGATTCCCAGGGAAATATCTACTGCACGGAGCTATCGACAATGCGTGTTTCAGTTTTCGACCCGCAATTTCGGTTAATTCGGGAAATGTTTCCGCCAAGAGCTGATGAAAAGGAACTGTTCCAACTATTCGGAATTTGTGTTCTGGCGAGCCCGACCGAAACCATCGTGGTTGATTCTTTGGGTTCGAAACTTTTCGTTTTCGACGAGCAAGGGAAATACAAGGAGACTATCGATAAATGCCGTTTTCCTTAAAACGACGTAACTTACCAAAAGTTGCTTCAGCGAAAAAAGGGTTCGCAATGACAGTTTGCAGGGGTTGATACGAACAAAATGCACGTCGTCAGACCGTATCTGCTCGAAAAAAAGCGGCATTGGATGATTCTCAACATTAAGCGAGATTTCTCACATTCGTTCGGAATGACAAACGATGCTGTCATTTCGACCGAGGGAAGAAATCTCTTGCGCCAGGAATCATTGAGTTTCCCCGAATTATTGAGTAGATACGTCAGACCGTTGAAATACTAAGCATTCCAGTGGTATCCCTTTTGTGAGGTTTTTTTGACGATGATCAAATCCCTGAGATGGAAAATTTTCGTTCTCTTTGGAATCCTGGTGATGGCCGGGGTTTCTTCTCTTGGATATGTTGTTTTTCGTTACGCTTCGACAAGTTTTTCCAAGCACATCGGAACCGGCTTGGTCGCCACGGCTCAGTGCCTTTCCGAGATCCTTGATGCCGATAAATTGGCTGCCATCAAATCCGCCGACGACCCTTATTTCATGGAGACAAGGCGGCTTTTCAAGCTGTTTACGGACCGGTTCAACCTTTCCTGGCTTGCTATTTACCGCTACAACGGCCGGTTTTTCAACCATATTGTTGACGGTGACGAGATGGGTGAAGGCTTCTGTTACGACTATCCGATAATGGACATCCCACCCGAACTTCTCAAGGCCTGGGAAGGTTCTCCAACCTCAACCGATTCTTACGAAGATGCCTTCGGAAACTGGGCTAGCTCCTTCTATCCGGTCAAGGACAAATCCGGGAAGGTCGTGGCGGTCATAGATGTGAGCCGCGACGTCGACGAGGTTTCGACTCTCAAAGCAGGCATCCTGACCCAGACAATTCGTTTGACCGGGCTGATCGGGGTATTCACCCTGATAACCTGTTTTCTGGTTGCGGGTTTTACTACCAGACCGCTCGAACTTGTTACCGTCGCCCTTAAAGAGATCATGGGAGGCCGGCTCAATACTCGAATTCCCCGAATGACAAGCAGTCTCGAGATCGAAACCTTCGTCGATTCATTCAACCAGATGATCGTTTTCCTCGAAAAAAGCCAGACATTGCTTGAACGGAAGGTTTTCGAACTGACTACACTTTTCGAGATCTCGAAAAAGATAAATTTCGCGTCCAGCACGCAAGATATTCTCAAGGTGATCCTCGAAAAATCGGTTCAGAGCCTTCAGGCAAGTCGCGGAAGCGTCATGCTTTTCGATGAAGAAAAGGGGGCGCTTATCGTTCAGGTCGCCTGGGGCGAGGGAACGGAGGGAATGACTTCGCGAATCGAGATCAAGTCTGGCGAGGGGATCGCCGGCCGCGCCTTTGCTGAGATGCAGCCGATCGTATTCAACAGGATCCCTGACGACGCCCTGAAGCCCTACGAAGCGGGAATTCCGATTTCAATCCAGAGTATTCTGTGCGTTCCTTTGATTCTCGAAAAGCGGGCGATCGGTGTCGTGAACGTTGTGAATCGCAAGGAAGGGGAATTCAGTGAAACTGATGTTTCGCTTGCCAGCACGGTGGCATCGCAGGTCGCGCTCGCCCTTGAAAAGTCCCGTCTTTACGAACTGGCCATCACGGATGGCCTGACCAAACTTCACGTTCATCGGTATTTCCAACTTGCCATGGCAAACGAGCTTCAGCGCTGCAAACGGTATGGAACCAAATTCGCCCTGGTGCTTTTCGACATCGATCATTTCAAGATATTCAACGATACATACGGGCATCAGACCGGAGACATGGTTCTTGTCCACACCGCTCGCGTTCTCAAATCGACGCTTAGGAGTGTCGATCTTGCAGCTCGCTACGGCGGGGAGGAGTTCACGGTGATTTTGCCGGAAGCCGATGAGCAGACGGGTTTCGCGGCAGCCGAGCGCATTCGAAAAGCGATTGAGGCTTATGACTTTCCCGGTCAGGGCAAACCGCTGAAAGTTACGATCAGCCTGGGAATATCCTCCTACCCCTTACACGGGGACCAGAAGTTGGATTTGATTAAAAAGGCTGATATTGCTCTCTATCATTCGAAAGAGCGTGGTCGGAATACTTCCACGATTTTCGAAAGCAGTTTCGGGGAAAATTCACCTGAAAAACAATGACCCGGTGAAAGTCCGACTTGAGGTAGATGCTACACAAAAGGGATTAGGGAGTAGGGATTAGGGGAAAAGCCTGATACAAGCGAAGTTTGAACTCATAAAATAAATCGCAAATTCGATGCGCTTTCGTATCATCTCAATAAGTCGGGGGAAGAGTGAAGGCAGACCGGAGGGCGCAAAGCGCCCGACCGCGGGGGATGAGCCTCGCGAATTCACTTCGCGAGGCGAAGGGGGGCGCGTGCCCCCCTTTTTTGAGAAGTT
>MNYA01000258.1 GCA_001872985.1 bacterium CG2_30_54_10
AAGATTCACGCCATCGGAACTACCGAAGAGATCCACAAACGTTTTCCTAAAGGCAAAGTCAGGAACGTTCAGGGTCGCGTGGTGACTCCCGGGCTCATCAACGCCCATACCCATTTGTATTCCACCTTTGCCCGCGGAATCGCTTTGAAAGACGAGGTGCCCGAAAACTTCGTTCAGATTCTCGAGCGGCTCTGGTGGCGGCTTGACCGCAGCTTAAGAACGGAAGATCTCTACCTCACCGCGATGATCCCGCTTCTCGAAGCGGTTCGAAACGGCGTCACCACCGTTTTCGACCACCACGCGAGCCCGAGGGCTCTGGCCGGTTCCCTGCACGAGTTACAGAAGGCATTTCATCGCGTCGGTATCCGGGGCTGTCTTTGTTATGAGGTGAGCGATCGTGATGGCGCTTCGAGGCGCGATGCCGGACTTGAAGAAAACGCCAACTTCATCCGTGGTCTGAAGCTTGAGAATGATCCCACGATCGCAGGAATGATCGGGCTTCATGCCAGCTTCACGCTTGAAGACAACACTCTGGCACGCGCCTCGGAGCTCGCGAAAGCGCTCAAATGCGGAATACACATTCACTGCGCGGAGGGAAAGGCCGACCTGGATGACGCCCGCCAGCGCGGTTTTCGCTCGGTGGTGGACCGGCTCCACAGGTTTCATCTTACCGGCCCCGACAACATCTTTGCACACGCCATCCACATCGACCCGCTTGATATCCAGACCCTCGGTCTCACGCGCACAAACGTGGTACACAACCCCAGATCGAACATGGGAAATGCGGTCGGATGCGCGAACCTCGAACTTCTGATCAAGGAGAAAGTCCCGGTCTCGCTCGGGAGCGACGGTTTTTCGGCATCCCCACTTCCTGACCTGACGGTCGCTAACATCCTTCACAAACATCAAGCGAAAGATCCCCGTAAAATCTACGGGGAAATCTGGAAAATCTTTTCGCAGAACAACCCCGCTCTCGCCTCGATCCTTTTCAAGCAACCCCTCGGAGCTCTTGAAGAAGGCGCCGGAAGCGACCTCGTGATCTGGAACTACTTCCCACCAACGCCGATCAACTCGGGCAATACTCTCGGGCACATTCTTTTCGGGCTTTCCACGGCCACCGTCGACACGACGATCTGTTGCGGAAAAAGCGTTTTCGAAGAAGGAAAATTCACATTCCTCCTTGAGAACGAAGAGCAGGAAATTTGCGCAAAGAGCCGCGAATTGGCCGCCCAACTCTGGGAACGCTTCTGAACCCATAATTCAAAAAAGAATCGAAGGTAGATAGAATGAAGCCCGAAATTGTAAAGAAAATTCCCCAGCAAATCAAAGATGAAATCAAACGCCACGAAAAAGCGATCGTGAACTTCCTTAATGAGATCATCGAGATTCCGAGTTTCGACTCCCAAATCGGGAACGTGGTCAAGCGCATCAATCAGGAAATGAAAAGCCTCGGTTTCGACGAAGTGTTTACGGATAAAATGGGAAACTCGGTTGGGCGCATGGGGAGCGGCCCAATAAAAATCGTTTTTGACAGCCACATCGACACCGTCGGTATCGCCGATCGAACGCAATGGAACTGGGATCCTTTCAAGGGCAAGACTGAGAACGGCATCAGATACGGTCTTGGGGCTTGCGACGAGAAGGGCTCAACCCCGGGAATGATTTACGCGTTGAAAATACTTAAAGATTTGAAACTTCTCGATGGCTTCACTTGTTATTACTTCGGGAACATGGAAGAGGAATGTGACGGCATCGCGCCTAATTCGCTGGTCGAAACGGAAAAGATCAGGCCCGATTACGTAATCATTGGAGAACCCACCTGCATGCGGATCTACCGTGGCCATCGCGGTCGGGTCGAGCTTAAAGTTACCACGAAAGGGCGCACCTGCCATGCTTCAGCCCCGGAACGTGGCGACAACGCCATCTACAAGATGGTTCCCATCATCCAAGAGATCGGCGAAATGTCGCATAAGTTCAAGACCGACATGTTTTTGGGCAAAGGCTCGGTGGTCGTAAGCAAGATCGAGTGCAAGACTCCCAGCTTGAACGCAGTACCGGATGAATGCACCATCTATCTCGACCGCCGGCTCACCTTCGGAGAAAACGAGAAGTCCTCGATTGCCGAGTTGAACTCTTTGCCAAGCATGAAGGCAGGAAAGGTCGAAGAGTTGTTCTACGACACTCCGAGCTATACCGGCTTCAAGTTTCCTGTGTCGAAATACTATCCGCCTTGGGCTCTCGATCGAAATCATCCTCTGGTTCAAGCAGGGATTTCCTCGTACAAAGAGGCTTACGATGGTAAAGAGCCTGTCGTCGACAAGTGGGTTTTTTCGACCAACGGCACCTATTGGATGGGAAAAGCCGGCATCCCGTCGATCGGCTTTGGCCCGGGGGATGAGGTTCACGCGCACACCGTCAACGACCAGGTTCCGGTCGAGGATGTTGTCAAAGCCACCGGGTTTTACGCAATGCTTCCGCTCGCAGTCAAAAATTCGAAGTCGAGATGACCGAAATTGCCTGGAAACCCTGAAAACTGAGGAAACATGGCCCTGACCATGGCCTGATTAAAAAAGGAAAATAAAAATAATGACTCAACAAAAACGCTCAAAACTCGCCGTCATCGCCGTTGGTGGCAATTCTCTGATCCAGGATGAAAACCACCGAAGCGTTCCAGATCAGTACAAAGCCGCGGTTCAAACAATGATACATGTGGTCGACCTGATCCAGGAAGGCTATAACGTGATCGTCACCCACGGAAACGGCCCGCAGGTCGGTTTCATCCTTCTTCGAAGTGACCTGTCCAGGTCTCACGTCCACCCCGTTCCTCTCGATTCTTGCGGCGCCGACACGCAGGGAGCCATCGGCTACAATTTCCAGATGGCCCTCGGCAACGAATTCAAAAAGCGCGGATTGAAGAAAGAAGCAGTGACGGTAGTTACCCAGGTTCTGGTCGACAAGGACGATCCATCATTCCTCAAACCGTCCAAGCCGATCGGCAAGTTCTATTCCCAGGCCGAGGCCGAAGAACGAAAGGCAAAGGAAGGCTGGGACATCATGGAAGACGCCGGTCGCGGGTGGCGTCGGGTTGTTGCTTCTCCGCTTCCGGTGGAGATCATCGAGGAAAATGCAATCAAGACATTGGCCGACAATGGGTTCGTAGTCATTGCCGTCGGCGGCGGGGGAATTCCGGTAATTCGCACGGCGTCAGGCGAGCTGAAAGGAACGGCCGCGGTCATCGACAAGGATTACGCTTCAGCGCTGCTCGCAAACCGCGTCAAGGCCGATGTGTTCGTAATCTCAACGGCCGTCGAGAAAGCATACCTCGACTTTGGAAAGCCGGATCAGAAGCCGCTCGACAGGATAACTGCGTCCGACCTGTCGAAGTATATCGCCGAAGGGCACTTCAAGCCGGGTTCGATGCTTCCCAAATGCAAGGCAATCTTTAACTTCCTCAAGGAAGGCGGAAAGCATGCGATCATCACCAAT
>MNYA01000459.1 GCA_001872985.1 bacterium CG2_30_54_10
AAGTTACGATCGTTTGGGGTAATTCTGCCGCTGGAAAAAGAGGTTTTTTGGCCACACCTTCCCCCCTTTGCTATTCGAAAGCTGCTCAGCCCGGAAATTAGATCTACCATTTGTAACTTCTCAATAATTCCGGGCAAAAAAGGCGGTTTTTCAGAAGTTGGCTATTTCCGTCATTCCCGCGAAGGCGGGAATCCAGCCTAACCCAAAGTCTGGATGCCCGCCTCCGCGGGCATGACGAAAAGTTTCCCGGGGTTATTGGGAAGTTACGTTCTTTTTTCTTATTCTTAAGGACATAGAAAAAGGGCATAAGTTGGCTTCGGTTATTTTTTTTACCATGTCGGTGATACGGAAAATCCTCCCAATGAGGCTGCATAGATGATCTCAATTGGAACCGTCGTTCTATATTTTTTTCTCTCACTGATAATCGGATCCTTTCCCACCGGTTCGGTTGCCGCCCATTTATTCGGAAAGCGGGGCCTCTTTGAGCCGGGCGAGCGCACAACCATGAACACCGGGGAAATTTTCAAGATCCTCGGGACCCCTCTTGGAATCCTGGTCACCGTGCTCGATATTCTAAAGGGGGTCATCGTGGTTTGGCCGCTCATCATCGCAGTGATCGGAGCTGAAGCCGGAAGAATCTGGTGGATTGTTGGTAGCGGTGGGCTTTTGGTGGTAATTGGCCATTGCAACTCGGTTTTTCTTGGCTTCAGGGGTGGGCGCGGTTTGTCAACGACCTTTGGGGTACTTTTGGCTTTGCTTCCGGTTCCGGCGTTTTTTGCCTTCCTCGTCTGGGGGTGTCTGTCGTTTTGGGGGCTGTCTACCAGACCCGGGGCGGTAAGCGCGGCAGCAGCGATGCCCATTTTCAGCATTCCCTACATCTGGTGGTTTCACCCTGACAAGCTGGATTTTTTATTCACCGTGGCATTCCTTTCCCTGTTAACAATGTGGGAGCACAGGAAAGTCCTGGCCAGTTATCTTGGGCTAAGAACCTCCGGAACCCAGCCGCCACCGCCCCCTGAAGCACATTGTTAGTCTTGGCTCACAGAGAGGTGTGAACGCGAACTTGTCTAAACTTTGGGTCATCGGGATAATGCATACTTTTCTCGCAACCGCCTATCTGATCGGGGAAAGCAGCATTCTTCATTTAGTTGCCGGTCCTCAGAAGTAGCTTTACTGGCTCAACGGTTTCTGGAAACCTCTAAAGTGCGACTTTGCGGAAAACCCCTTGCAAAGCGAAAAGCCGAAGGGCAAGTACGCATTTTCCCGAAGAACCTAAACTTTTCCATCTGTTAGCTGTGGCTTGTGGTCTCCGTGGTTTCCTTGAATTTCTTGAGGTGTTTAGCATTCCTTGGTAATCACGAAGAAGCGTATCGGCCTTTGCTTTTCACAAGCTCTTAGCGAAGAAATTGCTCTTTTCTATCCAAAGCCTCGACAGTGCTTTTGCCAAACTTCTGATTGTCCTCAAACCAGATTTCCAGCCTTCCTTTGCCAATAACCGTTTGAAACTTTTTCAGGTCGGCATTCTGAAGGAATAGTTTGATCAAAAACTGTTGAGCTTGAGCCTCTACCAGTGAAAATGGCGGCCGGGGCGTAACCACAACCCCCCCCAGCTTTCTGTGCCGGTCAAAAAGCAAGGTCAATAAATACGCGGAAAAAGTCATCCTGCTGTATTTTCCAAAGGCATAGGAGTAAGGTCTTGCGCCATAGTTTCTGAGGTTCCGCTCCACCTCAATGATTTTCATCCCAAAAAGCCCCTCGACATTTTGGGGCGATTTGAGCCTATTATCCATCGCGGGATCATATTGAAGAACTCCTGCTCCGGAGCTCGTCTGGGCCGAAGGACCGGCAAATGGCACGTCTGAGGCGGTGACGGCTGCAGGCACCGGGCCGCTCGTGGGCTGGCTCCCCAAGGGCTGGGGAACATCTGGGGAACCCGGTGGCAGACCAATATAAGTTGGAACTGTGGGAGCAGAGGTGGTCGGGATCTGGGCACTCGCTTCCTGGGTAAGTATATAAAGCAGGCCAACCACAAGAATGGCCGATACCCTCCAGCGCAAACGAAAACTCACGTTTCCATTCTACTTCATTTTTCGCAGATTTTACCAATTTCACAAGAAATTGCAAAATATTTTGCCCAAGAACGCGTGCGAATATGGGTAAACTCGATCAAATCGGTATCACCTCAATAACAGGAGAAAATCACGAAAACAGATCGGAGGCTCCAAGACGCCCGGCTGCGGGGAATGAGACACGCGAATTCGCTTCGCGGGCTGAGAGGGATGCGTGCCCCGGTTTTTTGAGAAGTTATCCGGATTGTGCGTTTTGACAAGAGTTGTAATAGATGCTATTCTACCTGCCAATAGCCCATGAAAAGGAGGCTGCGTTTTTTTCGCACGTAACCATGGATCTAAAAACTAAAATGATCGCAATCCTTATCGCCCCCAAATTCCAAGATGACGAAGCAATTTTCCCAGCCAAATTCCTCAGGGATCACGGGGCTGATGTGAGATACATCGGGCTGCAGCGCGGAACCTGTCATGGAAAGAATACGGCAGTGATCCCAGTGGATTCTCTGGTTTCAGAGGTTCACCCAAACGAGTTTGATGGGCTTGTAATTCCCGGCGGAGGCGCCCCGGAATTCCTTCGGCAGAGCAAGGAAGTTCTTGTGTTTGTAAAAGCGTTCATGGATGCCGGGAAGCCGGTTGCCGCGATCTGCCATGGGCCCCAAGTTCTCATGTCAGCAAAAGCAACCGCGCATCGGAAGATGACCTGCTACCCCGGGATCCAGGACGACCTGACCAACTCCGGCGCCCTCTACCAAGACCAGGAGGTAGTCGTGGACAACAACCTGATTACCTCCCGCACCCCCGAAGATCTTCCGGCATTCAATCAGGCATTTGCCAAGCTTCTTTCCCAATTCGACAAAGATAGTCCATGGGTGAACGCCACTCCTTCACAAGCCATGGAATTTGCGATTGCAAATGAAATAAAATCCCAGAAGGTTTATGAGGCCCTCGGAAAAAGAACGAAAGATCGACTTGCGAAGGCCAAGTTCAAGTATTTGTCCGAAGTTGAAAGGGGCCATCGGGTGACTTTAGAAGGTATTTTTGAAAAGCTCTACCCCGGACGGAAACCCGAGCCCAGGCCATTTGAGCAATCCGGGGAAGCGCCAGAGGATATCGACCCGGACGGAGACATTATGAAAACCCTCCGGGTCGCAATCGCAGCAGAAGAGGCTGCAAATCGTCTTTACCAGCAGTTCGCGGCCAAGGTGCTCAATCCAAAAACGAAAAAGGTTTTTCAACGACTTGCGGAAGATGAGCTCGAGCACAAATCCTTGCTTGAAATGGAGTACACCCTTCGAACAGGTTCGGGAATGCCTTCCGCCGTTGAAAAAGAGCCGTGGTGGTCTCAGGACTTGTGGTAACAAAAGCCTTTTTAAGGGTCATCGGGATAATGCATACTTTTCTCGCAACCGCCCATCTGATCGGGGAAAGCAGCATTCTTCATTTCGCTGCCGGTACTCAGAAGTAACTCTACTGGCTCAACGGTTTCTGGAAACCTCTAAAGTGCGACTTTGCGGAAAACCCCTCGCAAAGCGAAAACCCGAAGGGCAAGTACGCATTTTCCCGAAGAACCAAAATTGAGCTTCCGTATCACCTCAATAATTCGGG
>MNYA01000158.1 GCA_001872985.1 bacterium CG2_30_54_10
GTTCAATGGCGGCGTTTGCCCCAACGGCAATTATTTTTGAGCCTTCCACAAGAACTGAAATATTTTCGATTGGGTTCTTGTCGCCGCCTGGCCAGAGATAGCGGGCATTTTTTATCAATAAATTCATTGTTTCCTCCGTTCGGACTTCGCCCTTTTTGCAAGCCTGATTATACCATTGATTGACCCGTGCGGTCTCCTGTGGTAGACTCGCGCCAACCTGATCTGAAGGAGTGCTATAAACCAATGTTGAAGCTCGTATCAAAGGGTCGCTGGTTTTTTTTAATGGCCTGTGCCTTGCTTGTTTTCCCCATCGTTGCCGGAGCCGCCCAGAAGGAAATGCCGAGCAGCATGGTCACCATCGGAGGGCAGGGCTCCGATGTCGAATCAGAAGTCCAGCTCAAGCTTGGCGATATTGCCCCTGAGTTCACTCTTCCCAATCTTGCCACCGACAAAATGGAAAGTCTGAAAGATTACCATGGGAAGCCGATCGTCCTGGTTTTCATTCAAAGCGCCTGCTATTCGTGTCTCCAGGAAGCGAAAGCACTTAAAACCCTCAAGGATGAGAACCCCGGGCTTGAGGTGCTCGCAGTTGGCGTTGACCTTCTTGGAAAACCAATGCTGGTATCGTGGGCTGCCCACAACAACATTAATTTCCCGGTACTGCTTGATCCAATTTTTTCGGTTCCCGAGAAATACGGGTTTTACTTCACTCCGGCCTCGGTGATTATCGACAAAGACGGGAAAATCGCTTTCATTCACTCGGGTTTCCGCCCGCAGGATATCAAGTTGTTCCAAGAAAAGGTTAAGGAGCTTTTGGCAAAGCATTGATTACTTGTAACTTCCAACAATTCTGGGAATCTGCTCGAAAAGATGTGGCTTTCCTCCTACCCCTCTCTATCCGCCAGGAGAGGGTCCGATTAGGTTCCCTTGGGTTCCCCCAAATAATTTAGCTGGTACATTTTTTGGTTTTTCGGTCTTGGTTTTCTGTTCCCTGCGTTTTTCCCCATCTTGATTTTTTCCCATCTTGATTCCCCCGTCTTGACTTTCTCTGCGCCCACTGCGTTCTCCGTAGCTCCTTAGTCTTTTTGAGTTCTCTATTCTGCGATCTCCGCGCTTTCTTAGGCTTTTACCGAATGGCGAAATATTGTTTAACCCAACCTCAGGCTGAAGGTCTCCTCCAGATCTGGGAAAAAATCGCTGCCGAGACCGAAGTCCAAAAGGTCATCGGGATCGTCGTTCAGAATGCGAAAGAAATTTGCTCGGCCGAAAAAGCTGTGTTGGCTTTGATCGAAGGCGAAAAACTCTGTTTCGTTGGCGGAACCGGCGAAGATCCTAATTTGGTGGGCCGTCTGAGGGTTGACCTCGGAGTGGGCATTCCCGGAAAAGTTGCAAAGGATGGCCTCGTTCGCCGAGTTGAGAATGGCATTTATCGAAGCCCGGTTTCCGGTGTGGCTCCTTTCTCCCACCCTAAGGAACCGATCCGCTCAACCCTCTGCGTTCCGATGCTTTTCCAGGGGGAGCCTACCGGGGTGATTCAGGTTATCAACAAGGCTGACGACGGCGCTTTTTCCGCTGAGGATGAGTGTGCCCTGCAATTGCTGGCAAACCAAGGCGCGGCTGGAATCGCTAGAATGCGTCTCCACGAAAGCGCGCTGAAGGAAAGCCAGCGTATCCGCGGAATTTTCGAGGCTCTCACGGATGGGATCATGGTTGTCGATCCTGCCGGGAATCCGCTTCAATACAACAAGGCTGTCGAGGAAATGTTTTTCCCCGGAAACGCTCCGAATTTTGCCTTGACGACGTATCTTTCCCAGATCGTTCAGAGCGGGTCGTTGGCCGGGAGTTCTGAGGTTGTTCTTTTCAAGCCTCACAACTTGATTCTGTCGAACCGGTTCGTTCAGATCCGTGATCGGCAAGGTAAACTTCTGGAAGTAGTGATCTCGATCCGAAATATTACCGACCAGCGGGCTGTCGACCGTCGTTTTTCGCAGTTCTACGCGATCATGCTGCATAAATCCAAAGCCGTTGTCACGCATGCTCTGAAGGCCAGAAAATCAATTCAGCATCGAAAACTTCTGCGCCGGCAAAGCGAAATTCTGCGGAATCTTCTTTTCCTGACCGAGTTGAAAAGTGGTCCGTTGCGTATCGAAAAGGAGAATTGCGACATCCTTGGATTGTACAAAACCGCCAGGAAACGCTTGGCGCCGCGTCTGAAACGGAAAGGAATTTCCCTGGTCGATGCTCCCTTCGATTTGGAAGGTCCTCAGGGTGGGCGGTTCGATCGCCAACGAATTTTGCAGGTTTTTCATCTCCTCCTTCGAAAGGGTCTGCGTATGCTTCCCCCCAGTGGTGAAATCTGGCTGGGCCAGGAGTCGATCCCCGGAAAGATCCGCCTCAACATCGGTTTCGCCGGAAAGCGAATCTCCGAGGACATTAACCCCGAATCGCTTGACTGGAACCGTCAGGTTGACGCGATCATTGCCGGTGACGTAAAATCCCTCAACCTGGATCTGTCATTCATCGGTCACATTGTTCGTGCGCACAAAGGATCGATCGAGGTCAACGTCGAAAATCCCCAAAGAGTAAATGTGGCCATCACCCTCCCCCTGGAAGTATAGAAAATTATGGCGAACGTCACGTACTGCAATGCAACTCGCCGATACACATTCGACCATGTATTGAAGGTGGTTTCATCGGTGTCCGAGATCCCCCGAGTCAGAGGTTTCCTTTCTGACCAGCTTGATAAGTTGGGATATTCCTCAAAGGTAAAAATGAACGTTTGCCTTTGCCTTGAGGAGGCCATGACGAATGCCATCGAGCACGGAAATCTGCACGGCCAGCCGGCGATCGAGGTGGGGGTGACGGCAAACAACAAAGTCTGCATCCTTCAGGTTGTTGATTTTGGAGGATTCACTTTCAACCCGGAATATTTTGAAATGCTGTCTGAAGTCCGGAACTGGGGTCATGGCGGGCGTGGTATTTTTTTGATCAAGTGCCTCATGGATGAAGTCTATTATTTTTTTCATCCCGGCGAGCGAACGGCTGTCGTAATGATCAAAAATAAAGTCTCAAAGTGATGAGCCAATCGGCGAAATTGTTGGGTGCATTCCCTTTTCCCTGGCTATTGCGGCCCAGACATCATACGTTTCCTTTGTGGTAAATTTTCTTCAGTTATTATAGGACCCCACCGAAATTTCAATACGCTTTTGTATATCACCTGGATTTTGCAAGTAAACAACATGTCATTGCGAGGAACGAAATGACGAAGCAATCTCAAGGTGAAAAGCAAGATTGCTTCGCTACGCTCGCAATGACACTTTCGGTAGTCGGATTGGAAAATTTAGGTATTATTTGAAGTATCATCTCAATAAGTCGTGGGAAGAGTGAAGGCAGACCGGAGGGCGCAAAGCGCCCGACCCGCGGGGGATGAGCCTCGCGAATTCACTTCGCGAGGCGAAGGGGGGCGCGTGCCCCCAATGGCACTTAGATAAGGAAATTCTTGAGAAAAATGCTCGGAATAAAATTCGTGTTCATCAGTGTTTACCCATCGTAGAAAAAATATTGGAGAAGCCAAAGTAGGCTTAACTAAGCACCAT
>MNYA01000390.1 GCA_001872985.1 bacterium CG2_30_54_10
TGAGCCTCGCGAATTCACTTCGCGAGGCGAAGGGGGGCGCGTGCCCCCCTTTTTTGAGAAGTTACGAAATCTTTAGCGCCCGGAATCATTGAGTTTTCCCGAATTATTGAGTAGATACAAGAATTTCAAAGGTCAAATGTCCCGGTGTCCAGCCAGTAGCGCTCGGTTGCAAGAGTGCGAAGGCGCAACTCGACGAGCTTCGGGTCGAGCCTTGCGCCTTTTGCATCTTCAACCTTGGCAACAGTGATTACTTCGCGGGCTTTGGCATCCTGTTGAAGCGTGACTCGCATCGGCCCGCGCTTTTCGATATCCTCCGGCTTCACGCGTAGATCCCATAATGGGTTGAGCAGATCGACATTCACATCGATCCGGCGGACTCCGAGCTGGACGGGGGCCGAAATCTCGATGACTGCCTGACTTCCGCCGCCTGGCTGGGGAAAAAGAACCCGATCGATTTGCATGACTTCCGGCCGGTAGGTACCGAGGAAGCATTCCCGATTCCGAACCAGATCGTCGTTGGTCTGGAGATTCAACCCATCGAGTTTTCGTAACCGTTCCGCGAAAAGCCAGACCGCCCCTCCGACAACGCAGGTGGTCTTCGGGTCGGCGATCCCGCCTCCCTTCTGCGAGAACGGATACCAGGAACCCACCGGATAGCCCTTCAATCCAACGATCCGGTCGGGGGGAACCGGCATCAGCCGGACCAGAATATCCCGGATAACCGGAAGGGAACTGGGTTTCCCTCCAAGGATCAACACATCGCAATCGAATTGTACAATCACTTCCGAAAAAAGCCGAAGCACCGTTTCCAGGACATTGCGCACGACGTCGTTGATTCTGCGTCGCGACAACTCCCACGGAATCTCGGGCAGTGTGAGCGGGCATTGGAACTCGTTTTTCATCACCTCGGCGAAGAAGTCCAGGATGTTGCCTCCGGGAAGTCTTGAAGGGAAGAACCGATCGAAGCTCAACTCCAACGTTGGTTCATCGTTTGCAAGTTCGGCGAATTCGAGGTGCCTGTGCGCCATCGGAATGAACACCTGCCTTGCGAGTTCGGCTTTCATGTCCAGGAATCGCTTGTCTCTTCCTCCGCGGCCGGGGCCGAAAACAGCATTGAACTCCTCGCGCGAAAGATTTGGGTTCTTCTGGGACGCCGCGTTGTAAATCTGTGGAAGAACCAATTTCTCGATCACCCTTTTGGCGACCTCATCACCGGCGACGGAAAAGCCTTCCGAAAAAAGCATCGTTTGCGCCACTCCGGAGATGTCGAAGCCGGAATGGGCGTATTCGGCGATCATCAGGTCGCTCGTTCCCCCGCCGATATCGATACTGGCCAGACGAAGAGTGAAATTCCTGCTTCCCGAAGCATCGGAACGCTCACTGCCGAGGACGGCCAGCATCTCGTCGGCGTTACCGAGGTTGCGGTGCCTGGACTCTCCGAAAATGTATGTCAACTGCACAGCCGTTGCTTCGTCGAGATCGAGATGAAGAGCGGGCTTCGACTCCTTTTCGCGGCCGGTGGCAAAAAAATACAGGTCGATCGCATCCTGTACACGTTTCCGGTAGCGGTCTCTTTCAGGGGGAGACATCCCGTTGGGGGTCGTCATGACGATGTTCTTCAAGATGCGCCGGGCCATGCGGTGACCCCTATGTTTCCGATAAGCGAAGGAGTTGATCTGCGCGTATGCGTGGTTCAGCAATTCGAGAAGGACGAACGTCATCATCGCGGCCGATGGGTAGCATGGCTCGAATGGCGGATGAGCCCGTTCTCCGCCGAAACTTCCGTCAGCGTTGAGGAAGCGAAGGAAGGGCGCGCTCACCTTTTTCCCAAGGCCGCTTCCCGAAAGATGGAAATACCACGGAAAGGGGCGCTCCGATTCATCCCAAAGGTAGCGCTTAGGGCTTGACATTCCGGTGTCTCCCAGATCGCACGGATCAAGCATCGCCGCTTCCTGGCCCAGCCGGACAAGGCTTGGCCATTTGAATCCGGCCCCCGCGTGCGGCAATGGATTGTCCGGGTCGAAGAAAAGGGGCGGCTGGAACTTGAAACCCGTATCGAACGGTTCTGTGTATATTTCGCCCGGTTCGCGCAAGTTACGGATCTCAAGCTTTTGGCACTCGTCGAGATTGATCGGCTTTCCGGGTTCGCCTTCAGCGATGATTCCACATGCACGGCTGTTTCCCAGGTCTAATATCAGGTGCGTGTCAACCTCATGGCCCTCGGGGTTCAGGAATGTGACTTCAGGGAGAAGTTCAGCCTGGCGCAAACCGTCGATCAGACTCATGAAAGCGGCAAGGGGAAGCGCGCCGTGCGGAACCTTCTCGCCGCCCGTTGCGAGTGTTTCCCGAAAGAGGGTCTGAACCCATGTCAGCAGGGTGGGGGACTGCCAGAACCCGGCAGCTCCGACATCCGGGATGAAGGGTAGTCCAACGTCATCGGCGAAAAAACCGAAACAATCCTGTGTCGGAGAGTCATTGGGGATGGCCGGTTGGACGGTGGTGTCGATTATGAAAACAAAGCGATAGAGCGAATCGTCCGTGCAAAGCGGAGGGCGGCTAATGAAAAGGCGGATCCAATCCTTGCTTCGCGTTGGAGAGCCAAATTGACCGGATTTCCGGGTGTAGGGCAGGGGGATCCATTTCCGGAGGCAAGCCCGGAGCGCGTCATGAAAGCGGATTGCGATTGAGCCGGTATCGGTGAGCGGCTGTCCGGTGGCGCTGAGAGCGCCCTGGATGGCTGTTTCCCCAAGCTGAAGGCTGATTGCGCCGTGCTGCGAAGTCAGGACTCTGTAGGTCCACGAGCGGCCGAGAAGGTTATCGCTCAGTCTTGCATCGTGCTCGGGAGCAAAGAACGAAACACCCGTTCCTGCAAGAAATTCTATCTGTTCCATGTATTATCTCCGTTCGGAGGGTTGTGGCCCTTCAGCGAACTGTGTTGGAAGGCGCTTTGGAATCGGCCCGATCGGCCTCGGCGGAATCTGCGGTATCGGCGACATCGGTAGCATCGGTAGCATCATCAGAATTGGCGTCCGCGGCGGCATCGGCGGCGTCAGCTGCGTTGGCGCCCGCGGCGGCATCGGCGGCGTCAGCTGCGTTGGCGTCCGCGGCGGCATCGGCAGCGTCATCGGCGTTGGCGGCATCGGCAGATTTGGCCGACTTCCGCGGGATGGGCCAGTTAATTGCATCCTTGATTGGCCAGTAAAACATCGGGAAAATACCGAGCAATACCCAGACCGCTCCGGTCAGAACCGCTATGATGAACAACTCGACGACCACCGCCGTCGACCAGAACAAAAGATCTTTGTTGATTGTCGTTGTTTGTTGATCCGTCATTGCAGGGCTCCTATCTCGGTCTCATTTTTATGCTGGCAGAAGTGATTACCAAAGAACACTAAATTTCTCCCTCTGTGAGCTCTGCGATCTCTGCGATCTCTGCGATCTCTGCGATCTCTGTGAGCTCTGTGAGCTC
>MNYA01000403.1 GCA_001872985.1 bacterium CG2_30_54_10
CTGGTTGAAATCACCGGCGACAAAGACGTCCTTCCTGGAAACTATCTTCACGTCACGGAGTGGGTTCCCCTTGATGACCAAGCTCTCGTCAGCAAAAATGACGCCGTTGAAGTTGGCAGGAATCGTGATGCCTTGGGGCGAGTGGAGTTGGGTTCCGAAATCAAGAACCCTGACCTTGACCGAGTTACCCGAAGGGAGCCAGCCTGGGGTTACCGGGTAGGGTTCAGTACAGTCAGTGGTCTTGAGGTAGACTCCATTTGCCATTGCCTGCTTCTTGTATGTTTCGAAAGGAAGGGGCTTGGGCGGGATGCTGATGTGGGCGCCTTTGTCTTTCATCCGGTCTTTCAACTGATTCTGCGGATCGATTATTTCAGGTTTCTCTTCGAGGAGTTCCTTCGGGTATTCGCCGAATTTTTCGTTGCCGGAAGGGTAGGTTCCGTTGGGGGGGAAATCGGAATTTTTCTTAAGGAAGGTGTCTAGGAGCGGTTGCCCATTTTTAGGCCGGAACTGGGTTTTGATGTCGTTGTAAAGGAAAATTCCTCCGTCGCCGGTGATGATGCTGTCCATGTCGTAGAGTTCCTGGTCCGTTCCAGCGGGGCAGGCAACATGTTTGTTGGTCAGAATGCGGCCGATCTCAATGCCGAGGTGGCCGTAAAGGTGTCCAGTGGAAAACTTGTTCACGTTGTTCAGACCCGGGGTTCCATAAATGAGCGACAGAAACCCGCCATCGTACACCAGAAACTCGCGCCCGGGATATCGCCGCTGAATGACCGCGTTAACGATTTTGACAGTGTCGCCGATCTTTCCCATCGAATCGACCTTGAAGAAAGATTTGCTTTCGTCGATATTTTTGGTATTTCGGTTGTCCGTGTAGGGAATCGGACCGCAACGGACTTTGAACTCGCCATCGCCCAGTGTTCCGGAGTATGTCCCTTTGGTGGCGGCTCTGACGGAAAAAGAGAAATTGCTGTCGGCCTGAAGAGTCTGTGAAGTGGGTTGCTCGGCTCCCCAGGAAAGTTTGGGGTCGGAATTGACCTTGTGAGTCTGAAAGTCGTAGTTATTGGAAAGTTCGCTGAGCGCGAACGCCAAACCAGCTTCGGCAACGGCGAGGGCTTTCAGGTTTCTACTTTCCATGATTGTGTTCTGAACGCGGTAGGTTGTATACGAGCGAACCCCGGCGATGACGATCAGAAGAACGATCCCCATGCCGAGGGCAATAAGCGTAGCTGAACCGCGAAGCCCTGACCTTGTTTTGCTGCATTTTCTCAATAATTTCGGGGTTATCCCACCATCGGAAATGACGGCATTGTTATTGCTTTTCATTCTGGTTCTCCTCCTCGTTCTTTAACGGAGGTAACGACGTCGACTGTGTATTTTTCGGAGTTGGAACCCGTCTTATCCTGGCGGGTCATTCGAAGATGGATGAAGAGGTTACCCGACCGGGGGGCCTTCGGGTTCTTGAGCCGGTAGAAGACCAGGGAGTCAAGATCGTTCATTAACTGGAACTTTGTTTTATCCGCTGTAAGGGCCTGGCGCCGATCGTTGAACGGCAAGGACTCCCGGAACAGCGCGTAGGGACCTGTAGCGTTTGCGGGATTCATCTTCTTTACAGTATAGACGATTCGAAGCTGGGTATAGTTCACCTGATCTGGCGCGAAGGAGTTTGGATCTTTTGTGAAATCGAATTTGACCTTCGTGAACATGAGCTGATTATTAGGGTCGAGAACCGTGAAGTTATTCGCCAGGGCTTCAGTGTCGAAGGTCGGTGGAAGGTTCGGATCCGAGAAATTGGACTCCCTGATGTCGTCGGTAAGTTTGTTTACGAGGCGCAAAACATCGTCGTTGATCACCTGGTTGGACATCACTTCGTGAGCGCCTTGCTGGGTAGCGCGGGAAACCTTGTACAGGGCAGCGAGTATCAGGGTCAACAGAATGATCACCATCATCAACTCGACCAACGTCGTCCCAGGTTTGATGCAGCGCTTGCCCCTCATGCTCATTCCTCCTGGGCCAGGGCGGTGGAGATGTCGAGACGATGATTCCGTCGGTCTGAGCCGGAATACTCAACGGCGAATTTCACCAGAACCAGGATGGAAGGCTCTCCGGGCGCAAGGGTGTTTTTCACCGGCTCGACCTGGGCATCTTTTACCTCATACTTGATGTTGTTTATCAGGCGTTCCTTCATTGCCGGGTCATTTTTCAACGCCCATTCGAAAGTGGTTTTCTGAACGTCCGGTTTAGCTGCATACCGGTCTGCTTCGAGATAGGCGAATTTGTAATTGCGGGCGGTTTCAAGAATACTCTGTGCGACAAAAGCTGCCTGGGTATGGTCACGGGTTCCGGTGACTGCCTTGGTTTCGCTGAGGATAACTGAAAGGGATGGAATCAGTACAAGAGCTAAAATCACGACCCCGATCAGAATCTCAACAAGCGACATTCCGCAACAACGCATCTTTTCGTTTACCCCTAGCCTATCAGTTTTCCGGATAAATCAGAAATGACTCACGACGTTTTCTGAACTCCACGAGGCGTGGCTGGATCATGGCCAGAATCTGGAAAAGCGGTATTCCTTTCTGAATTGCGGATCGCACCTGGGGACCACCCAGAAGGGTGTCCAGGCTGGTGGAGATTGCGGGGTTAGCGAGCGGGATTTTGTCCGGGTATAGCTCCCAGAGCGTTCGCAGGATAGCAACCCCGGAAATAAACGGGTCGAATTGTTGGGGGTCATCAATGACGATTTCGATGCCCGGAGTGCGTTTTAACTGATAAAGCCCGTAAAACTGTTTGACCGCGGCAGGGATGAACTTCATGCCGGTCAGTTGGTGTCGCGCCAATCTCTGCGACAGTAGCTCGCCGTCGATCCACGGGGCAAGGATGTAGTGGAACGGGCGGGTGGTTCCGACCCCTGTCGAAAAAACGCCCATTTCCCCGAGGAACCCGGTGATCGCGTAATATAAAGGTGTTTCGGGCTCAGGAAGGTGATCGGACGGGGGAACCCAATGAAGACCCGTGTCTCTGAAAGTGAAATCCCGGCGATAGCCTTCCATGCCGATTACAGTGAGATTGGCTCCTATGCCGAAGACCTTGTTGAAAAAAAGGGAAAGCTCCCCGAACGTCATCCCGTAAACCAAAGGAATTGGGTACACACCGAATTGGCTTCTGAAATCGACCTCGAGAACCGGCCCGGAAATAGTGTTCCCGCCAATCGGGTTAGGTCTGTCGAGAAGAATGACCGGAAGTTGGTTTTCCCTGGCAAGGTCAAGGAATTGCGCCAGAAGCGTGACATAATTGAAATATCTCAGACCGATGTCCTGGATGTCTATGATCAGCAGCTCAGCATCAGCCAAGTCCTCGGCTTTAGGCTTGTTCAAAGGGTTCAGGACTTCGATGACGGTGGCATTCGTCATCGCATCGAGCTTTTTCCCGGGGGTTTCCCCAGGGAGGGTCTCCCGGAAATAGGGG
>MNYA01000406.1:0-3088 GCA_001872985.1 bacterium CG2_30_54_10
TCACTTCCTCTATCTCCACTTCTCCTAAATTCCTTCCTTCTCCATTTTTTCAAACGGCTAAACTCTTACGCGTTTTTTATTGACTTCAATTTCCGCTTGTAGTAAGCTTTTTCTTAATTCCTAATCCCTGATCCCTAATCCCTATTTACAAATTTCTACTCCCTAATCTAAATAAAGAGGCGCCAAAATGAACGGACTTCTAAAACCTGCCCTGATTGCAGTTTTGATGTTTTCCCTTTCGGGGGCACTTCCCGGGGCCGTTCTTGCGGCCGATTTGTCACACAAAATTAGTCTTGATTTCAGAGACACGGACATTCGCGATGTCTTCAAGCTCGTTGCCGAAAAAGCCGGACTCGGGCTCGTCGTTGACAAATCAATTCGCGGGAACGTTACCTTGCGAATCATCAATGCCCCGGTGTCGAAGGCCTTGGATACTATTGCGCTGGCCACAGGCTACGAGTGGTTTTTGATGAACGACAATGTAGTTGTCTGCGACGAGAAAAAACTTCCGACCAGGTCTATCGTCCGGCCATTGCTTCATATCAGCGTCCATGAGGCTTTCAAGGCGCTTATGCTGTCGATTAAGAGAGACCTGAAGGCGTGGTCGCTCGAGAACAACTCCATCATCCTGACTGCCCGCCCGGACATCCTTATAGAGGCCGAGCGCCTTTTGGCGAGCATCGACAAGCCCCGCCGACACTTCCTCGGAACCATCAAGATCATGCAAGGCAACAAAGTTCTCCAATTTCTCGACTTCCACGGTACTCCGGGAGAACAGGTCACTGCTTTCGATGGCTCTAAAAAAGGATTTCCAGGGGGCGCAGACCAACCTCCCCGGGTTTACAAGGCTGGGCTTAATCTTGAATTCAGTCCTGAAATCCGCTCTGGAAGCGAGGCTCTCGAAGGCGCCATTTCTTTGGACAACACCTGGGTTGATGGGTTTGAAGGAGCTTTGCCTGTCACGATGATCCAGAAAATCGCCACGGTTTGCCGAACCACTCCCGGAAAGCCGGTTAAGATCGGCAAGTTCGGCAAAGATCGCGAGATGTTCTTCTCTTTCGCCTGGGAGTAATTGGGAGTAGAGGCGAGCCCGAAGCCCCCTTGCTCTTTTCCCATATTCCACTGGAGCCCTCACCCCGCGCCCCTCTTGCCAAACCTTACGAGTTTAATCGCTCGCCCTGCCCCTTCCGCCCCCCGGGTTTGGTACGTATAATTGATTGAAATCGACTCGCAATCCGGCAAAATCTGGAGGGAAAAATATGATGGCGATCACATACCACAGACGGCAAGAAATTTCAATTTTCCTGGTTCTCGGAATGATCCTCTCCCTCTGGACTGTCCTTCCGAAACCGGTTCACGCTGGAATTCTCAGTTCCGCGGGTTCTCTCCTTAAAACCGTCGTGATCCAGGGCGGCGCTCTGGCTGCCGGGTACATGGGTGGGGTACTCGGAATGGCCGTCGGGGGCGGGCCTATCGGCATGGTTGCCGGGGCGGTCGGCGGGTATATCGTCGGCAAAAAAGTCCTGACATGGACGACTTCCAGTGTAGCCAATTTCGCGACCGTCGGCGGGGCCATTGCCGGAGCGCTTCTCATGGCTGGAATGGGGCTCCCATTGCTCGCCGCCGGCGTGGTCGGAGGAGCTTTGATCGGAAGATTCGGAGCCCAGTTGATCGGAAAGCTCTTCAAGAAGGTGACCGGGAATTCGGCGCCCGTTGTAAACATGGCCGAACAGGACAAAAAGGCGCAGGAGTTCATCAACCAGCTCTCCCAGGGCAACTCGCCCGCCCCCGCGACCACTCCAGCTCCGGCAAAGCCTGCCGTGGAGCCTTCCCAGGCCGATCCTTCCCAGGGCGCTTATGAGAGATACCTCGCCGCGTACAAGAGCTATATGACAGCCTCCCAGAGCGGAAATTCAGCCGAGGCACAGAAGGCTTACGCCGAGTACAAGAAAAACCTCGATCTCTACAATGCCTCCCTCGGAAAAAAGTAAACATTACAATTCATGCGCCCCCGCCCAAAAAGCGGGGGTTTTCGATTTTTGATTTCCGATAAAATGGAGGAAAATATTTCATGCATGAAACAAAACATCGGGCCGACATTGGTGTTTTCGGGGGAAGCGGCTTTTACTCCTTCGTCTCGAAGACCGAGGAGGTGAAGATCAACACTCCTTACGGGGCGCCCAGCGACTCGGTATCAATCGGAGAATTCGCGGGAGTCACGGTTGCATTCATTCCGCGCCATGGCCGGGGGCATTCCATTCCACCGCATCGGATCAACTATCGGGCGAACCTTTGGGCAATGCATTCCCTCGGCGTCGGCCGCATCATTTCCCCCTGCGCCTGTGGATCGCTGCAGTCCGATATCAAGCCGGGAGATTTCGTGGTGACCGATCAGTTCGTCGATCGCACCAATGGACGCGTTGATACATTCTTCGATGGTCCTTCGGTCGCGCACATCTCCTCCGCTGAACCGTACTGTCCCGAGCTGCGCAAGCTCTCCGCCAAGGTCATCAGAGCCGAGGGTATCACCGTCCATGAAAAGGGAACCATGGTTGTCATCCAGGGTCCTCGGTTCTCCACGCGTGCCGAAAGCCAGTGGTTCACCCAGATGGGCTGGCACACGGTCAACATGACCCAGTATCCCGAGGTCGTTCTTGCCCAGGAGCTCGGGATCTGCATCGTCAACATCGCCCTGGTTACCGATTTCGACTGCGGTCTCGTGGGAAATGTTCCCGAAGTAACCGCCGCTGAGGTATTCGCGACTTTCGGCAAAAACAGCGAAAACATCAAACGCATCATGAAGCCCTTGATCGCCGCTATTCCGCGCGAGCGTGCC
The DNA here is from genome assembly GCA_001872985.1 of bacterium CG2_30_54_10. Taxonomy (GTDB): domain Bacteria; phylum Muiribacteriota; class Ozemobacteria; order Ozemobacterales; family Ozemobacteraceae; genus CG2-30-54-10. Next base: position 2,837 of record MNYA01000406.1, read on the forward strand.
CAGTGCCGTTGCGCCAAGAAGATAGACGAGGCTTTCTTTAGCTGAAAGGGGCCGCCGCGCATTGCGCACGCGCTTTTCTGTTTTCGTAACGGCAGGTTGGTGTTGAAGGCCCCCGCGAAATGACGAGAAATGACGCTTGAAAAACTTGACGGAACTGCTTACATTCAATGGTCTGAAGTATCTTGACCTCTTAGTAAATTGTATTTTTGTGTTGAATGCCCGAAAAGTGGCGGAGGCCGGAAGCCTCCGCGC
>MNYA01000406.1:3103-3595 GCA_001872985.1 bacterium CG2_30_54_10
CTGCCACTTTGTGTCGCCAAATTGCGCGAAGGTCACGCACTAAAAGTCCGCCCGAAGGGCGATAAGTTCTCAAAAAGAGGGGGCACGCGCCCCCTCTCGGCACGCGAAGTGAATTCGCGTGCCTCACTCCCCGCGGTCGGGCGCTTTGCGCCCTCCGGTCTACTTTCATGCTGCTCCCGAATTATTGAGGTGATACGGTCTGAATATCCGTGGTGGCGGATCTATATGAGAAGCGTCATTCGCATCGGGTAGCTTGACCCTCGCCGAAAAGCCTCGGCGCCCAACTCGCCTCCCAATGGCAAATGAGTGGTGAACGCGGTCATGCGTGGTGCCAACATGCCCAAGCTGCCGAAAAAGTACCTTTTCGGCTAGGGTCTATCTATGGCTGAAAGCAATACGTCAGAAGGTACACATTGAGTGTGGCGAAAAGTGCCGTTTTCATTTCCAGAAGAAAGTCATGAAACAGTAATAAAATCGTTTCGGGATCAGGAA
>MNYA01000242.1 GCA_001872985.1 bacterium CG2_30_54_10
CTCGCCGTTGGCGACCCCGCTATTCTTGCCCAAGCCATCGGAGGGACAGCTTCAGGCGAGGGAAAAGGCTCTCTCGCCGTTGGCGACCCCGCTATTCTTGCCCAAGCCATCGGAGGGACGGCTTCAGGCGAGGGAAAAAGCTCTCTCGCCGACCAGAAGATGTCCTTGGCGGTGAATGAAAACCAGTTGGGTTTCATACAGAAACTCCTTCGCAGAGCGACATCCCGAGACAATCAGGAAACCAAACCTCCTGCTACTGTCACTTCCAATCCCTCGTATTCGAAAACGGATGGGGACTCCAACAAAAGGGCATCCACCGCGATTCCGGCCCAGCCCAAGGCTGAAAAAGATCTGAAAACCACTCTATCCGAAGCGCCCAAAGCAGTTCAAACATCAACGACTCAACCGGCTTCTTCCCCCGCTGCTCAGACCGATCCAAGGATGAGCGAAGCCATTCCGGTCGAATCGGTGACCAGCCCCAAACCTGCAACAAAAGGAATCGACCTCACGCAAGGCCCTTCAGACAAAGCAATAAAGGTTTTGGGAAATCCGGCCTCAAATAACAATCCATCTGGAAACTCGAACTTTTCTCCGGGCGACCACACTCCCGAACGACTTGGATCCCAGTTGAGCAGACCTTCCGATCCTCTGCGTGCGGCCCTTTTCTCCCAGTTTATCGAAAAGGCCGAAATGTTCAATGTCGGTTCCGAAAAGAAAGTCATGACCATTCAACTCAATCCCGAATCGCTCGGAAAGCTAAACCTGGAGCTTACCTCCAAGGATGGAAGCGTAAGCGCAAGGATTACAACTGAAAATACTCTGGTTCGCGAGAAACTCGAACAGATCATTCCGCAAATTAAGGAACACCTTGCCGAACAAGGAATCAATCTCAATGCGGTAACTGTGGATGTTTCGAGCCGGCAATCCGATGGTAAGAAAGAGAATTTCTCTCACGGAAAAAGCAGATCGACATTTTCCATTCACGAAAAGGCCGTTGATGAAAACCAAAAAATTATCGATGTCGCACCGGCTATTCGGCGAATGGCCCTGAACATCCGGCAAGTAGACCTAACCGTTTAGGAGGAAAGTCCAAATGGCCCTTGAAATCGTAGATGTCCCTGTGTCTGGTGTTAACAGAACAACGGCTCGAACCCCAAAAAAGGAAATGGGAAAGGATGACTTTCTCCTTTTGTTGACCAAGCAATTGCAGTATCAGGATCCGATGAAGCCGGCCGACAACATGGAATTCGTCAACCAGATGGCCTCTTTCAGCACCCTGGAACAAATAACCAATCTTGGGAAGTCCATGGAAAAGTTCATTGCAAATTCCGATAGTTCCTACAAAATGCAGGCTATGAGCTACCTGGGTATGAAAGTGACCGCGCAACCCGAGGGTCTTCCAGAACCCATCGTTGGAATGGTCACCTCGATGAAGTTTGTTAATGGCGAAGCTGTCCTCAAGGTCGGAACAAACGATGTGAAGGTCAGCGAAATCCAGTCGGTCGAGTACCCAACCCCGGCATAAATGGTCAAATAAAAGAAGTCAGAAGTCAGAAGTCAGAAGTCAGAAGCCAAAAGAAAGGAGATACCAACAATTTTCCAGCAGATCGATCCCAGGCTGATCGCAGGACCTGGGATGCCATTGGCCCAGCCCTCATCCCGGCTCTCTTCAGCGAGCAGGATAGGGGGTGCCAGCCCCTCCGTGGGCAGGATTCCCGGTAATGCCCAACCGGGGATTTTCGCGAAGGTTCTTCAACAAGCCCTGCAACGGGCTGGCCCCGAAAGCCTGAATGTTTCACAACATGCCGAAAAACGACTTCAGGAACGCAGGATTCCGTTCGGCCCCGAAACCAAAGCTCAGCTGGCAAAATGTATCGAAGAGCTTCGGTCGAAAGGAGCGCGGGATTCATTGGTGATCACAAAGGATGCTGCGTTCGTGGTCAACGTCCCCTCCAGAACGCTGGTTACCGCCATGGATTTAGGTGAAATGCAGTACCGGATCATTACAAAGATAGACAGCGTCAGCGTAAAAAACGGCTGATGGGCAACAAATCCAAAACAGAAAAATTACATAAGGAAATAAGAACAAAAGGAAGCAGACAAGCCGGTTCGCGAAGATCGGGACGAAAGGCGACAAATCCCGAGCGAAAAGAACGGAAACGGCCGGACCCCAAATAATGGGGAAGCCGAAGAGGCGCCCGATCGACTGAGGGCGTCGGAATATACCGGTCTTTGTGAACCCGATCGGACAGGACCGGGAGGGCGGCAGAACAGGATGTTCCCGCTTCCCTCCCGGCCACCTTGCCCCCGCGCGGGGGTCCAACTGCCGGATGGAGGAGCCTGAAAGCAGCTAAAGGCACCAGATGCCGGATCAAAAGGACAACGTGCTATGTTGCGATCGCTGTTCACTGGAGTATCGGGATTAAAACAACATCAGACCCGGATGGACGTCTTGAGCAACAACATTGCCAACGTCAACACAACCGGGTTCAAGCGTGGCCGCGCTCTTTTCCAGGATCTGTTTTCGGAAACCCTCCGCAACGCTCAGCAGGCGTTCGGTGATTATGGCGGATTGAACCCAATGCAGGTTGGCCTTGGAACCAAGCTGGGCTCAATCGACACCCTCATGGAGCAGGGAACGCTGGAGACAACGGGAAAAAGCACCGACCTTGCGATTGAAGGTGAAGGTTTCTTTTCGGTTCAGACCCCGGCTGCTGCTACAATGTATACGCGAGATGGAAATCTCAATATCAACCCTAACTACGATCTGGTTTCAACCAACACGGGGTTCAAGGTCATGGGCTGGATGGCCACCCAGAATCCGACAACCGGGAACCTTGAAGTCAACCAGACAGGAAATATTCCCGAAACCATCAACACGGTAAGATACCTCAAGAAGCACGCTCATCAGACAAATAATGTCACGTTCGCATCAAATCTCGACAGTGGTGCTGACGAGCGTGCCGTGAAGATGGCAACCGACTATCTTTCATTCAAGGATACCGCCGGAAACGCTCAGAAACTGCAGCTCAGTTTCAAAAAAATAGACTCGAAAAACTGGCTCTGGTCGGCATTCGATGATGACCAGGGAAATGTTGCCAATGGGGCGTTCAAAACTGATGAAGATGGCAAGCTGGTCGAAACCAGCGTTGTCCCCCCCGGGCCTACCTCGACTGCCCTGGCTCCCAACTTCGTCTACGATCCTGATGGAACCTCCATTTCAGCCTCTTCATCGGCCCCGATGCCGGATTCTCAGAATTCCGGAAATGGTTCGGCATCGGCAATCATGGCAAATGGACCTCTGGTGAAGGATGAACTTGTCAAAGTCGTTTTCGATGGGGGCGATCCGAACCGGGCAACGACTTTCAGAGTTGTCGGCGACCAGCGCGGTTTCATTGGCGGTGGAACACTCGGCGGAACCCAGCCCAAGT
>MNYA01000034.1 GCA_001872985.1 bacterium CG2_30_54_10
TGGTGGATTTATCAAAAAGACCAGGAGCTAATCCCCAAGGCATGCCAAAATTCTGGCAACAAAAGATTTTGTACCGAAACCAGAAGGCAAATCTTTCAAAACTGCATGGATCCACAAATCTACTTTTTTCAAAGAAATCCCCCTTGTCCGGCCCAATGTACCATCAAATCAGCAAAAGGCGCTCTGTGAGCCAGGAACAAAATACCCTACTCAAATCCCAAAACCCCGGGAATGTAGGTTGTATGACAGATAACTTTCACTGATTAGCGGGCAGAGCGACGAGCAAAGCAATTTGGTCGAAATGACAGCGTTGTAAGTCACTACGAACCTGAGGTAAAATGCCAAAAATGACGGGAGGTTCGAGATGGATGAGCAAAACAGAAAAATACGGATGGCTACCTCGGAGATTCCGCGAGAACAAGGCCACACGATTGTAGGCGGCCGACCGGCGGGCGCCAGAAACACCGGAGCCGCGATTCCACGCGGACTTGAAGTGATAATGATGAAGGCCGCGGTCGATGAGGCCTTCCTGAACGATCTCATTGCCCGGCGCTCCGAGCTTGCCGAACAATTGGGCTTCCCCCTCGACCCAGCCGAGAAAGCCATTCTGGACCAGGTAGCCGGCGGGCAACTCCGTGCGATGGCGCAGCGAACATCGGTTCCCGAGGCGCAGCGCGGGCTTCTCCTCGGTGGATCAGCCGCCGCCATGATCGCCCTGGTCGCCCAGTTGACCTTCACGCCGGTAGCCGGCCGGGCGGAAACGCCCGCCGGTAGCCAGCTTACCCAAGGGAACCAAGATAACCGGGGTATCCAAGGGATCCCGGTTGCCCAAGGTCTTCCGAACGCAGGTAACAATGCGAATCCAAGCGATCCCGGCACACTGATGACCGGAGGATCACGCCCGGAAGAACCTGGCGTGAACCTTGATGGCGGCCATCGGCCGGATGTTCCCAAGATGCCTCCGACGGCCGGTGGGGCCAGGCCCGATGAGCCCTACAAAGTCATGCCCCCTGGTGGAGCCCGGCCTGATATTCCGCTTAACACGGAGCCGCCGGTAACCTCGCCTGAGCCTGCACCTCTTCCTGACAACAGGGCGGTGGCCACTTCCCCGCTTACCCTCGACACGCTGAGAAATCTGATCGTCAGAACCAACTCATCAGGAATGAGCTTCCAGGAAGCCGTGAATGCCATTCAACAAGAAACAGGAATTGCCATAATGGTTGAACCGTCGAAAGGCCTCGATCTCGGAAAACCTGTTTCAACGAGCACTTCCGGCATGGCCCTCGGGAGAGCACTGCGCCGCCTTTGCGGTGACGCGGCAGGACAGGGCGCCCTTTTCGAAATCCAGGTGGACGACACATCCCTCACGATCAGGTTCAAATCCTCGTCGGGCGGAAGCTCGGCTGCGCCTGACCCGGCGCCACACGTGAAGCCTTCCGGCGAACCTTCGAACCCGGATATCGGAATCACCCGGGGGATCAGGCCCGATATTCCCAAACCCCGCGGCGATTGAATGGCGATGAGGAACCCCGAATGAACAATGCCGACCTGACCCTGCTCAATATGAACCTGCTTTACGTCCGTTATCTCGAAGCGATCGATCGCGAGCTTCACGTTCCGCTCGGATGCCTCTACCTCACGAAAGCAATTGAGGATGCCGGTTTCACGGTTGATTTTCGTGATTACCAACTCAACGATTTTGCCGAACCTTTTACTGTGGGGAACATCGTGGACTTTCTTCACGACCCAGCGAAGGTGATCGGGTTTTCGGTCATGGCGAACCTTCTTCCGTTCGCGCTGAAGGCGATGAAGGCCGTCAAAGAGCGCTACCCTGACAGATTCATCGTTCTCGGAGGGGTCGGCGCGAAGGCAGTTGAAGAAAAGATCATGAGCCGGTTTCCCTGGGTCGATTGCATCGCGGTGGGCGAGGGTGAGCGGACCGGCCCAGAGCTGATTCGCACCCTGAAAGCCGGCGGAGATCTTAGAGAGGTTCCCGGCCTGGTTGTGCGAGACCGGTCGGGCGGCCTTACCCGAACGCCTGAACGAGCGAGGATTCGCGATCTTGACTCGATTCCATTTCCCGCCTTTCATAAAATCGATCTGAGCCGTTATCAGGGCTACGGGTTGATGTCGACTCGCGGATGCCCGTATCCATGCACATTCTGCTCCGTCGCCCCGATCTGGAACCATGACTCTACCTTCAGATCGGTCGAAAATATCATCGCTGAAATGAAGATCCTGCATGAGAAAGCAGGCGTCAGGATGTTTCTCTTCCAAGACGAATTTTTCGTCTGCAACAAGCAAAAGATCATGGCTTTCTGCCAGAAGCTCCGGCAGACCGGCCTTTCGATCTTATGGAAAGCTTTCGGCCGGGTCGATCTGACGGATATCGAGATGATGGAGGCGATGGCCGATGCCGGGTGCGTCGAGCTTAGATTCGGCATAGAAAGCGGCTCGGACCGCCTTCTGAAGGAGATCAAAAAGGGGTTTTCGGCCGAGCAGGCCATCTCCCGGGTCACCGAGGCGGTCAAGATTTTCCCGCGGGTCGATGCTTTTTATATGTGGGGGTTTCCTTTCGAAACCCTGGAGGATTTCAACCAGACGGTCTTCCAGATGGTCATGCTTCGGATGATCGGGGCGCGCATTCTTCCCTCGATGCTCTGTTTGCTGCCTCAGACAGAGCTTTTCCGCGAGAACCGCGACCGCTATCCTTTGGATTTCAGCGCCACCCTTTTCCCTGAATACATGATCACAGGGCATGAGATCAGCCATCTTTCGCATTTTCAGATTTCTCCGGAGCATCGACCGATCTATGATTTCATCCAGACAAATCCGGACATCTTCCCCGGCTTTTTCCACATGGATCTCAAAAACAATGTCCTTCCAAAACTTAAGATACTCAAGAAGTTCGGCTTTTATCCCGAAGATAAGGTTGGTGAAGGCACCGACTCGTGCGGAGCTCATTCACCTCGAATCACCGCCGCCCCCGGGTTGGCCACGCGCGTGGTGGAAGGGACTGCCGGCTAACAGCCGGCAATAAATGGGAAAAGGGGTTAGGGGTTAGGGGAAAAGCTTATTTCAAGCGAGGATTGAATTGGCAAAATCACAAAATGCGGCACGCTTTTATACGAATAAATTGAAAAACGAATTTTATCAGCGATGGATCCTGCCGATCGGGTGCATTGTGTTATTTTCCGCGGCCTTCCAGACGGTGATGCAGAGTTCATCACAGGTTAGCATTGTTTCCCCGATTTTCGCGGGGGAAAATCGAAGCATTCCGGCTCCGGTTAGGACTTCATCAGTGCGAACACCGGTTCATGGTTCGAGAATCGAGGGCGCCTCGTGGCCCATTCCCCTTGCGAGTGAGGCGCTTTACGATCTTGAATTGGTCAACATGTATGCGGAGTTTTATCCCGAGTCTTACGAGGCCTCGATTCTGGCGGATGTGTATTTGACAGCGGGAGCAACAGACCCGGTGGTACTGCAATGCGCCGGAAATTTCAAGTTTCTGAGCGTCAGTGCCGACCAGCAGAATCTTGCGTTCAAGCATATTCCGCCCTATTTCTGGCTTTACAACCTGGAGCCCGGCGCCCACAAAATCACCTTCAGCTACCGGGTTCGCCATGACGGGTTTTCGACTCCCGGAACGATAATCTCAACGAATCTGTTGAACCTCGATCGAAGCAGCTTTTGGTATCCCAGGAATATCGCCTCGGATTCCCATCAGGTTCTGCTCAACCTGGTTACCGATCCGGGCTACGAGGTTTACAGCAATGCTTCGATGACCCGAGACATTCCAAATAATCTGAAGCGGCTTCGAACGTTTCTCATTGCCAACCCTTCCCAGCTCGGTCTCGAATTACGCGGGACCCCCTGATTTTAGAAGCGCCTGAAATCCAATAGCAGTGAAAGACCTCCCCTCGGACCGGGGGCTCCGTGAGAACTGGAAGAGAGCGACAGAGTCGGGGGGTCCCCGATCTAGTGACGTCCGGCCCAACTTCGCGTGCCGAGAGAGGCGGGTGTCCCCTCTTTACTGAGGAGCTGCGGATTTTCTGAACTTATCGCCCTTCGGGCGGACTTTTAGTGCGTGACCTTCGCGCCATGTGGCGGCCCAAAGTGG
>MNYA01000203.1 GCA_001872985.1 bacterium CG2_30_54_10
ATGGCCTTTGCCTTGATTACTTGAGAGGGCTAAAATCGTATCTTGTCAAAAAGAGGGGGCTCGCGCGAATGCCACTAAGTTAAGCCAAATTTTGACTTTTCTGATGACTTCAAATCCGAGTTCATCCATGTTTATCCGTGTAAAAATTCTTTCTTGGTGGCTTATCTTTGTGCCATTCGCGCATGCACCCCTTTATTGAGAAGTTACTGAGATTGTCATCGCGAGGCGCATCGGGCCAAAGCAATCTCGTGATGTCGGAGATTGCTTCGCTTCGCTCGCAATGAAATCAAAGGGCCGGAGTTTAGCCGATCTTGGTAACCACGGTACGAGATCATCAAAGTGCGATGTCGAATTAACCCGCTTTTCGTAAAAGAACCACCGCATGGCACTCAAGGGCTTCCCCGCGCCCAACCGCGTCGAACTTTTCACGGGTGCCGGCTTTTACCGAAACCCTGTCCACGGAAATCTTCAGTGCATCAGCCAGGCTTTCCCTGATCCTGTTGCGGAAAGGCGCGATCCGGGGCCGCTCGCAAAGAACGATCGTGTCGAGATTCCCGACCGAGAATCCGGTCCCGGAAATTTTCTTCATCACCTCATCGAGAAGTTTCATCGAAGAGATGCCTTTGTATGCATGATCTGAATCTGGAAAATGCATTCCGATGTCACCCATCGCCAAAGCCCCTAGAATGGCGTCCATGACCGCATGAAGCAGGGCATCTGCATCCGAGTGCCCCAATAAACCTTTTTCATAAGGAATGTTCACCCCGCCAAGCCATAGAGCTCGCCCCTTGGCAAATGCATGGATATCGTGTCCGATCCCGATCCGAAAATCGCTCATCGGCCGCTACCAATTCGGGGCGAAGGGTCCGCTGACAATATCAGTTCAATAATTTGCAGGAAACATGACGGCGGGGCGAAGAACCCAAGGCGCCCGACCGCAGAGGGTGAGCCATACGTGCTCACTTCGCATGTCGAGAGAGTGCGCGTGCTCCCTCTTTTTGAGAAGATGCGGCGGCAGTTGGTGGCGGTTCGGCCCCGAACCCCCGGTTCACCATCGCGGTGGCCTCGCAACGTGCGGAGTCATCATCGGCGAGAAGGCTTGCCAAACTAACCTTCTTGGAAAAAGGAAGCCGCGCCGTTGTCTCTTTGATAACTTTCGGGATGGCGCTGAAACTAAGCCTCCCCTTCAAAAAGGAGTCGACGGCAACTTCATTGGCCGCATTCATCAGGCACGGAAGATTGCCTCCCCGGCGGCCGGCCTCATAAGCCAACTTCAGGCAGGGAAATGCATCGAAACGAGGCGGTTCGAAGTTCAACATTCCGAGAGCGGTGAGGTCGGTTCGTTTGCAACTGGCCAGCCATCGCTCAGGGAAACTCAGGGCATACTGAATGGGAAGGCGCATGTCGGGAAGTCCCATCTGGGCCAGGATCGAACCATCCGTGAACTCGATCATCGAGTGGACGATCGACTGAGGATGAACCACCACGCTGATCCGGTCGTAATCCACGTTGAACAGCCAATGAGCTTCGATAACCTCGAGCCCTTTGTTCATGAGCGTCGCGGAATCTATCGTTATTTTCCCTCCCATTTCCCAGTTGGGGTGACGGAGAGCCTCAGCGGGGGTGACGGTGTCGAGGGTGGTCGTGGGCCGCTCGCGGAATGGCCCTCCGGAAGCTGTTAGTATCAGACGGTCGACGAACCGAAGGTCGTCCTCGCCAAGACACTGGAAAATAGCCGAATTTTCCGAATCAACCGGAATGATCGGGATCTCGCATTTTTGAGCGGCAGCCATGACCAGCTCACCGCCCACAACGAGGGTTTCCTTGTTGGCGAGACAGATTTTTTTGCCGGCTTCGATGGCCTCCAGAACCGGCTGCAACCCGATCGAGCCCACCATCGCGGAAAGCAGAGTGTCGGCCTCAGCAAGAGATGCGACTTCCAAAAGGCCTTCCATCCCGGTTCGCAGTTCCAGATCGGACCGAGGACCCAATGCATACCGAAGCTTTTCGGCGGCCTCCTCGGAATAGAGCGCCACCATCAGCGGTTTGAACTCTTCAATCTGTTTCAGCAGTTCCTGCCAATTGTTGTGAGCCGCAAGAGCAACCACTTTCAGCCGGTCAGGATGATTACGGACTATATCAAGCGTGCTGCGCCCAATAGACCCGGTGGAGCCAAGGATCGAGATCTTTTTGGAAGCCCTACCGATCATCGTTTCACTTCCCCGGTTCTTTGATGGTGTGTTCGAGATAGATCCGGCATTTTTCGGAATCCAGGTTCGATGCGGCCTTCGCGGCAGACCGACGGTCGGGGAACAAACCAAAAACCGCCGGGCCCGATCCCGACATCAGAACCACCCCTTCCCCGCTGGCGGAAAGACGCTCCTTGAGCTCGCCGACCTCCGGATGTCGATGCATCGTGACCGACTCGAGGTCGTTGAACAAAAGAGTCCGCAGGTTCGCTACTTCTCTGTTGCGGTAGGCTAGAAGAACCTGGTTGAACAACTCCCCCTTGCGGGCATTGTCACCCGGATGGTAGTTCTCATAAGCCCACTTCGTCGAGACCTGGACTCCATTGGGAACGGCCACCACCACTGAGAATGGCGGCTTGGGCGGTTCGTGGAAAACGAGATTCTCCCCTCTTCCGGAGGCAAGGGCTAACCCGCCATGCAGCACGAAAGGAACATCCGAGCCGACTGACAGGGCGATATCCATCAGTTGAGGGACAGTCACCGGACGATCATACATTCGCGCCAACCCAACCATGACGGCGGCGGCATCCGTGCTTCCGCCCCCGAGGCCGGCGGAAACCGGAATGTTCTTCTCGATGTGAATCACATGGCTCGGCGCGATTTGAAACCGCTCCATCAAAAGTTTGGCGCTCTTGTGAGCCAGATTCTCCGGGCCAAGAGGTACCTCCGGACGGTTGCACTCGATCCGGATGCCTTCCTCCTTCATTTCGTGGATGGTAACCGTATCAGAAAGGGAAATCATCTGCATCAGGCTGGCAATTTCGTGGTAGCCATCGGAACGCCGTTCCTTGACCCAAAGGCCCACGTTGATCTTTGCATGCGCCTGAATGATCAGGGTCTTCTTCATTCGTTGCCCCCATCTGTTCGAGAATCTTTCCTAACCTGAAACATGACCCACTTTCTGCAAATCAAGAGTACCACCCGAAAGCCGGAAAAGTCAATTTGCCCGCCAGGCGAAACTCTTCAAAAAGAGGCTGCACACGCTCCTTCTTGGCACGCGAAGTAAATTTGCATGTCTCATTCCTTGCGGTCGGGCGCTTTGCGCCCCCAGATCCGCTTGGGTGCATTCCCAAAATGAGGTAGTGCTTTGAATGTTGCCTTGAAAACTGGCGATCGAAAGATGTTAAAAAAATGGTAAGAGTTTAGCGGGATGAAAGAAGAAAGGCGAAAAATCA
>MNYA01000152.1 GCA_001872985.1 bacterium CG2_30_54_10
GCAGTTGCCATCGCCAGGCTGTCCGAGGAAAACCCCGATTTCGGCGGCCTGCCGTCTGACAGTGAGGCAATCCCACTCGTCGATGCCTTCAGGCCTTCCACGGAGCGTTATTCTCCCCAGCGGCGGGCCGAAGCCATTGCAAAGCTGATCTTCGCCGCGAAGGAAAAGGGTTTTCGAGCTTCAGGCGCTTTTGGAACCGGTTTACGCGAGTTTGCCATCGCCAATTCCAAAGGGATTTCCCGGTATCAATCGGCGACGGTTGCCGATTTCAATACAGTTGTGATGTCCGACGACAGTAGCGGATATGCCAATGCAAGCGCCCTCGACGTCTGTGACCTGGATGTCGACAGCCTGGCGAAGGAAGCGGTCGACAAAGCCGAGCGCAGCCGGCATCCGATTGATCTTCCCGCGGGCGAATATCCGGTGGTTCTTGAAGAATACGCCGTTTCCGACCTTGTCGGTTTCCTTGCGTATCTCGGATTCAACGGAATGACATACCGCGAAGGCCAGAGTTTCCTTACCGAGAAAAAAGGCCAGAAAGTGGCGGTTCCCGAAATTTCCATCTGGGATGACGGGCTCGACACGCGCGGACTGGCTCAGCCGTTTGACTTCGAGGGTGTTCCCAAACGCAGAGTCGATCTGGTGAAAAACGGAATCGCGGGCGAACCCGTCTGGGACTCATACAATTCCCGGCTCGCGAATGTTACAAACACCGGTCATGCGCTTCCCGCACCGAACACCTACGGCCCAATCCCCTTGAACGTATTCATGGCTCCGGGGTTAACGCCGAAAGCAGACCTTCTGAAAGGTGTTGAGCGCGGAATCTGGGTTACCCGATTCCATTACGTCAATCCACTCCACCCCAAAAAGACACTGTTGACCGGCATGACCCGCGATGGAACATTCCTTATCGAAAATGGGCGGATAACCAAAGGAATCAAGAACATGCGCTTCACCGCCTCCATCCTCGATGCCCTATCGAAAGTCGAGGCAATCGGCTCTACCACCCGGTGTTTCATCAGCACCTTCGGAAGCTCATGCGTTCCGGCCCTGAGGATAGGGTCTTTCGCATTCTCGGGCGTCACCCGGTTCTGACCCGACCCTCGGAATTTTCTCTATTCGCATCATCGAAAAGTAACAGAATCAATAGGAAGGTTTAATGGGAATACTCGTTGTCAATCCGCAGATCGTTGAAAATATCTGCATGTCTCTCAAGCTCAAGAGTTTATCTCGCCCCTACGCCGTCCTCCTCGATGAAGGAGACCTGGGAACCGTGTTCACCTACCTTCCTTTGATGGACGGAGAATACGAAAAGTTGCCCCTTGAACTACGAAAATACGCATATCTCCTCAGGAAGGGAAAATATTGCCTGATCGGTTACCAGCCCAAAATCTTCGAAGGCGCCCGGGATGGCAAAGTGACCAGCGTCTCGGTAACATACAACGAACTCAGCAATATCGTCGCTCTCTCTTACACACTCGATACAGGTGAGACAAGCTTTTTCGTTGAGCATCCCCTGCGTCGCGACAAGCTTCTCGCACTGGCAAAAAAGAAAAAACTTCCCGTAAAATCGATGGTTAAGTCCAGCAAATAGCGAGGGAACTTCCTTCGCGGGAAGAAGATAATCCATGAAGATCCATTTTCACGGCGCGGCAGGGATGGTTACAGGTTCTTGCTATCGTGTGGAGTGTGGAAATACCCAGTTTCTGGTCGATTGCGGAATGTTCCAGGGGAACAAATCGCTCAAGCAACTCAATTACGGAGAATTCTCTTTCATCCCGAAAAAAATCGATTTCGTACTCGTTACACATGCCCACATCGATCACACCGGCCTGCTTCCCAAATTGGTAAAGAAAGGCTTCAGCGGCAAAATTTACGCTTCCAGGCCTACCGCGGATCTGTTGACCTTCATGCTTCCAGACTCCGCACGCATCCAAGAAACCGAGGTCGAGCAGAAAAACAGGCGCGGAGAACGCAAAGGCCAACCGGCCCTTGAACCCATATACACGAGCGAAGACGCCGAGAAAACGCTTTCCCTCATTCAAGGCATCGACCAGAACGAGAATATCGAACTGAATGATTCTGTACAAGTCAAATTCAGAAACGCCGGACACGTGCTTGGTTCCTCATTTCTGGAGGTGGTTCTTACCGAGGGTGGCGCAACGAAAAGGATCATCTTTTCAGGCGATCTCGGCTCGAAAGATCACCCGATCCTTAAAGATCCCGACCTTCCCGGCGAAACGGATGTCCTGCTCGTTGAATCCACTTACGGTGACCGGGTTCGTCCGGAGGAGAAAAAAGAAGATCGGCTTCAGCGACTCGCCGCCGTGATCCGCGAATCGAAGAAGCGGGGCGGGAACCTTATCATTCCAGCATTCGCGGTCGAGCGGACCCAGGATATCATGCATGACATCATGATCGTCATGGACCGCAAGCTGATTCCCGAAACCCAGGTGGTGGTTGATTCGCCTTTGGCTATCAACGCGACCAAGGTTTTTGCAAAGTATCCCGATCTTTACGACGAAGATGCCACCGGGTTGATGAAAAACAAGGGAAGCATTTTCGATCATCCCAACTTCAAATTCACGATCACCGCCGCTGAATCCATGGCTTTGAATGACAAGCGCGGCATCATCATCATGTCCGCAAGCGGGATGTGCGATGCCGGACGTATCAAGCATCACTTGAAGCACAATCTCTGGCGACGCGATTCGACGATCCTGTTCGTAGGTTACCAGGCCGAAGGAACCCTCGGGAGGCTTCTTCTCGACGGCGAGAAGATCGTTCGCATTCAAGGCCAGGAAATACGTGTCGAAGCCCGAATCGAAGAAATGATGGGCTATTCGGGTCACGCCGATCAGAATGGCCTAATGGAATGGGTCGGTTCATTAAAGGACGTGCATGACAAGGTGTTCGTAGTCCACGGCGAAGAAGATTCCCGAAACGCTCTTGCCAAGCTGATCAAAGAACGGAAAAACTTTTCCGTCCAGATCCCGGCCATGGGGGAAACCTACGATCTGCTTCAAATCGTCACTCGAGAAAGTCCCGTCCCCGCCATCGCGGTTTCCCGCGATTCATTTAATCTCTACGCCGACCTTTCAATCAAGCTGGCCGAATTCATGCGCCGCGAAAAGGACGAAGAAAAACGTCGCACATTTCTCGAAAGAATTCTCAAGAGCGTCTGAGGGTGACTACTTGATAATTCGGGCAAACTCAATGATTCCGGGCGCAAGAGATTTCTCCCTTCGGTCGAAATGACGGCATCGTTTGTCATTCCGAACGAATGCAAGGAATCTGTAAGAGTTTAGCGGTATGAAATAAGAAAGACGAAGAAAGCTGGGGAAACGAAAAAATAGAAAAAAGGAAAGGATTTTTTTGCCGCAGATAAACGCGGATTAACGCAGATCTGGAGGGGAAGGAAAGAAAGTAGGTTCTTCGGGAAAATGCGTACTTGCCCTTCGGGTTTTCGCTTTGCGGAGGGTTTTCCGCA
>MNYA01000055.1 GCA_001872985.1 bacterium CG2_30_54_10
TGGAAAAGAAAAACATATCTTTTCAAAAAGTGGGGGCATGCGTCCGCGAATGCTTCCCCCCTCAGCACACGAAGTGAATTCGCGTGTATCACTCTCAGCGGTCAGGCACTTTGCGCCCTCCACTTCGTTACTATGTTTTCCGCGAATTGTTGAGCTGATACAGAAAGCATCCGTCGTATTTCCTGGTTCCGCCAGCCTCGCCGATAATGGAAACTCATAAACAGACTCGACTAATGCCTGTTTTGCGGTGGCTGGTTTCATGCCTGGTCTTTTTCATTTTTCCATTTTTGTTGCTCGCCTATGGCATGGGAAATCACTGGTCTGCCATCGAAACTGATGCCCGAGATCGTGAATTCAAGCAGCTCGATGGCCTTATCTTAAGGCTGGTGCGTGACGTGGACCCGGGCTCATACCTTTACAATTTGTTGCAAGCCTCCTTTCAGCGCTGCATTGGGCAAAAGAACTGGAAAGCCGCCGTCGAAGTGGAATTTTCACTTTTGCGCGAACGGTTTCCTGGAATGATCGAACTTGTTGCCCTCGATAAGGATGGAAGACTGCTGCAATCGGTTTCCGACCTGACCGGAGGAGAAGAGGCAATCCGCAACTTGTATTTTGTCATGCGAGCTTTTCAAATTGAGAATGTGCCTTTGGAGAAAGCCTTGCAGCGACTTCTTCCCGGTACCCTTCGCTTCCTGGGACCCTGCGCCGCCAAGGATCAGATAGTCACCGCTCACGGCAGTCTGTGCGAGGGACAGATGGCCGCCCACCGCCGCTTCTATCTTCCGGAGGTCGCTTCTCAGGGCTTTCTTTTCGTCTTTTTCGATCGGATTCCCGAATGGGGAGTGATTGCAACTTGGGACCAGGCTCGAAAGTTGAACGGGATGTTGGCCGTAAGAGGCATGAAAACGGGAGTGTTTGATATTTCCGGCGAACGTTTCAGGGTTCCTTTTCCGCCTTGGAAAACTGCCGTTTTTGATGACGGTGATTGGAGGCATTTTGAATTTGAAGGGAAACTTTTCAGCGTTTTTGCGCTGAATCCAACCGGACGCGTATGGGCTTCAAGCAGCCGGAGGCATCTTCCCGATCTTTCCGTGGAGCGGGGAGCGTTCTGCGCTCTGGGAAGCCTGATGGTCGGAGCATTGTTCTGGTGGTCGTTCCCGTCAGACCATGGCGAAAGACTGATGCCATTGCGAACCCGTCTGATTCTGCTGTTCATCTTCGCATGCGGCCTTCCGCTTCTGGTGATTCAACTGATGGGTCGGGATTACATCCGCGATCTTCACCACAAACGCGTTGTTGAATACCAGGATCTGGGAGAGCGCCTGCTTCGTAGTTTCGACACTCTCTTTCACCAGAGGCGTTCGGTCTTGGAACGCGTTCTAACCCGTCGCTTCCGGAAGTTGCGTTTTAACACTGCGAACGAACGTCGGGTGACTGAAAAAGTTTTCAACCGGATTCTCACAGCTTGCAAAACGCTGGGAGCCGGATTGGTCGATGAGAAGGGTTCCCTGATCTGGAAGTTCAATGACCCAAGAAAACATGGGGAGCTGCGTTCTCAAAAATTCCTGGCTACGTTGATCAAGGGCGTCCTGGCAAAGATCAACCGGACGGATGCAGGGGAAAACATAGATACCGCCGGCCTTTTCATGGACTCTCTCACCGGTCTTGGAGACCCAATCGAGCAGGTGGCTGGGCAAGTCGGCCATATCATAAATTTTCTGAAAGGCCAGAGGCAGACCTGGTCGTATTTCCTTCCCATTCATCGCGATGGGCCCCTATATCGATTCATGCTGGCAATTCTCTGGAAAAGTGGGGATCTTGAAAATATCCTGCTGAGCAGAATCTTCCGCCATGCCGAGCATCACAATCCTGAAATTACTTTCTACGCAAAAGTTCCGACGTTTTCCGAGGAGGTAATGGTACAGGCTATTCCCTTCAAAAGAAGACTGCAAAGCATCATCCAGGCAGTGGATGCCAGGAATGCGCCGACGTTCGATCATATTGATTTCGGATCCCGCCGCTTCCTTGTTGTTGGTTTGAAATCAAGAGAGATGGGCGGCGCTTGCCTTCTGGCGATCAAGGATGATTCCAGGATTCGCGATGAGGTTGCCCGGGTTCGCGGGCAACTGCTTTTGTTTTCATTGCTTTGCGTCGGAATCAGCACATTTCTTGGAGTCAGTCTTGGCAGACATTTCCTCGAGCCGATCGGGAATCTTTCCCGCGGCGTTGAGGCGATCAACCGAAGAAACTTCGATTTCCGCATTCCGATCGTGAGCCGAGACGAACTTGGAGTTCTGTCCAGCACGTTCAATGATGCGATGTCGGGTATGTCGGAGCTCGAAATCGGCCGCATCGGCCAGGAAATCCTTTTTCCGAACCGGGGGTGGAGACGTGGGGAATATCAGATCGATGCTCGCACTCTTCCGGCCTCCGAGTTATCAGGTGATTACTTTGACCTCCAAGTGCTTCCTGACCGCCGGATTCTTTTCCTGGTTGGAGATGTCACCGGTCACGGGGTTCCAGCCGCCCTCGTCATGGCTATGGCCAAAGCTGTGTTCGTAGGCGAGATCGGCCGGGCGCATGAACCCCATGATTTTCTCAGGCCCCTTCACAAGATACTTCTTCGGACGATGAAAAAGCGTAGGATGATGACCTGCTTCATCGGGATCCTCGATCCAAAGCGAAATAGGCTGACTTGCTCCAATGCCGGCCACAATTTCCCCGTGATTTTCAGGCGCGATGGAAGCATCGAACAGCTTGAAGACTCCTGCATGCCTCTGGGAAGCTGGAAAACCGCGAAGTTCGAATCTTTCGAAACCCAAATCGGCAAAGGCGACCGGTTTTTGCTTTACTCCGATGGCCTTGTCGAGGCGCTGGTTGATGGGATGCCAATCGGAGTCAACACTTTGATTGAAGCCGTTGCCGGGGAATGCCTCGCGCCGGACCCGAAGGAAACCTGCGAACGACTTCTTTCATGGCATCATCGATTGGTAGGCGATTCGCTGCAATCAGACGATATAACAATGCTTGTACTGGCAAGGAAAAATGATGATTCATGATTTTCTGAGGCTGCGACAGTGTGTCTAATTTGCAATTGTACAAAAGCGCATTGAATTTTGGTATCCACTCAATAACTCGGGGAAGCTCAATGATTCCTGGCGCAAGAGATTTCTCCCTTCGGCCGAAATGACAGCATCGTTTGTCATTCCGAACCGTGAGTAACAAATCGTGTTAAATGCACCTCAGGCCAACCAGCGGGAAACTGTCATTGCGAGGTGCTTTGCGCCGAAGCAATCTCGAAATGGGGGAGATTGCTTCGCTTCGCTCGCAATGACACCAGAATGCCAGGATATAGCGAATCTTGGTAGCCACGTTCCGAACGAATGTGAGGAATCTCGCTTTATGTTGAGAATCAGCGAATGCCCCTT
>MNYA01000076.1 GCA_001872985.1 bacterium CG2_30_54_10
CTCGCTTTATGTTGAGAATCAGCTAGTGCCCCTTCTTTTTTAGCAGATACCGCCGAGCAATCCAGCTTACCACGAAAAATTTTGGAATGCCAGAGCGCCCAACTGCGTAGGGGTCGGGGATGGCACAACCCATGCCCCCTCTTTTCGAGAAGTTGCCCAGAGGAGGTGCTTTCGGGGTGACAATAGCGTATACTCTCTTTCGCTCGGCGAGATCCGTATTTTCCAAAGGAGTCGGAAAAATGACAAACAGATTGGGAAAAGTATTACTTTTCTTTTTTTTCGGTCTCGTTGTCATGGACAGTTGCCTGGCGGTTCCGGCGCAAATCTCATGCATTTTTGATGTGAACACTCCTGCGAAGACGCCGGTAGGAGATGGGGTTTTTCTGATCGGGAACCAACCGGTTATCGGCGATTGGAAAGGTAGCGGGGTGGCCCTGTCGAGGATTATGCAAAGGGTTTTTCGTTTCAAGGGTGCTTTCGCGGCAGGTAGCAAACTCGAGTTCAAGTTCACCCGCGGGGATTTCGCGCGGGTCGAAAAATCCGCAACCGGGGGCGAGCTCCCGAACCGGGTGCTGGAAATTTCAGGTTCCAACCCGGTTTCAGCCAGCTTCACGGTTGCAGCCTGGGCCGACCAGTTTAGTGGAAGCGCCGAACCGAATATTTCAGGCAAATACGAATCTCTCGGGAAAGTTTCATCCAGATTTCTCCCCGATCCGCACAAGGTCTGGGTTCTTCTGCCGCCCTCCTATGGAAAATCAGGTTCGCGAAACAAGAGATTCCCCGTTCTCTACATGCATGACGGGAATAACCTTTTCGATCCCCAAACCAGCTTCGGTGGCGTGGATTGGGGTGTCGACGAAACGGTGAACTATCTCGCGAATTCCGGCCAAATTGAGGAGATCATCGTCGTCGGAATCGGAAACGACAAGGCGCGAAACGATGAGTACACACCTTTCCGTGACCCGAAACACGGGGGCGGAAAGGGAAATCTCTACGGCCGCTTTCTGGTCGAGGAGTTGAAACCCATCATTGATGCAAAGTTCCGAACCACGCCCGATGCCGCTTCAACCGCGCTCGGGGGATCATCGCTAGGGGGATTGATCTCCCTATACCTTAGTTTACGGTATCCCACGGTCTTTTCCGGGATCATCGCCATGTCTCCATCCGTCTGGTGGGCGGAAGGCCAGATCATTCCCTGGGCCGCCGCGCAGAAGACCGACCCCGCACGCATTCGCCTTTGGACCGACATCGGCCTGAATGAAGGCAAGGAAGCACTCGATTATTGTCGGCGTTTCGACAAGCGGATAAAGGCGGCTTTTCCCGGCCTGAAGCGGTATGTATACAAGGAATTTCCGCTTGCATCACACAACGAAGCGGCATGGCGGGCCCGTTTTCCGCAAGCGCTGACCCATCTGTTCGGAAAACAATCATCCATCCCGGCCCAGCCAGGCGACGACCGAAAATCTCAAAATGCCGAAACAAACCAAAAGTTTTAATAACGATCCATTGTGGTTCAAAGATGCAGTCATCTACGAACTGCATGTTAAAACTTTTTTTGATTCTAATATCAATGGATTTGGCGATTTTGTCGGCTTAACCTCCAAACTGAATTATCTTGCTGACCTGGGCATAACCGCGATCTGGCTTCTTCCCTACTATCCATCGCCATTGCGCGATGACGGGTACGACATTTCAAATTATGTTGATATAAACTCAAGCTACGGAACCATGAGCGATTTCAATGCGTTTCTGCATGAAGCTCATAGGCTGGGAATATTTGTCATTACAGAATTGGTCATCAATCACACTTCAGATCAACACCCTTGGTTTCAGGAAGCTCGAGCCGCCCCGGCCAATTCCCCCAAACGTGATTTTTACGTCTGGAGTGATAACGACAAAAAGTTTTCAGAAACCCGCATCATCTTCAAGGATACTGAAGTTTCGAACTGGACCTGGGATCCGATTGCCCAAGCTTACTACTGGCATCGGTTTTTTTCCCATCAACCCAACCTGAATTTCAATAACCCCCAAGTTGTCAAAGCCGTATTAAAAATCATGCGATTCTGGTTCGATCTTGGAGTCGACGGACTTAGGCTGGATGCCATTCCTTATCTGTGCGTCCGCGAGGGAACCAACAATGAGAACCTCCCTGAAACTCATGAAGTAATCAAGCATCTAAGGGCAGAGCTCGATAAGAACTACCGGAACAAAATTTTTCTTGCCGAAGCCAATCAATGGCCCGAGGATGTTCGACACTATTTTGGAAATGGCGATGAATGTCACATGGCCTACCACTTTCCCCTTATGCCTCGAATGTTCATGGCCTTGGCAATGGAAGATCGATACCCTGTGGTTGAAATAATGGAACAAACTCCGGACCTTCCATCAAATTGTCAGTGGGCGGTATTTCTTCGGAATCATGACGAACTTACACTTGAAATGGTGACCGAACGCGAACGCGATTATATGTATGAAACTTTCGCCCATGACAAGAGAGCCCGCCTGAATCTGGGCATCAGACGACGTCTGGCGCCACTTATGGAGAACGACCGCCGGCGTATTGAGTTGATGAATAGTTTGCTGTTTTCCATGCCCGGTTCCCCCATTATTTATTACGGTGATGAAATCGGCATGGGAGATAATCTGCATCTTGGGGATCGGAACGGCGTTCGAACGCCCATGCAATGGACCCCCGACCGAAACGCCGGATTCTCAACCGCCGACCCGGAATCGTTATATCTTCCCCCGATCATGGATCCGGTATACGGTTTTCAATCAATTAACGTTGAGGCACAATTGCGAAATTCAAACTCGCTTTTGAATTGGATGAAACGAATTATCGCGATTCGAAAACGATTTCAGGCTTTTGGCCGCGGCGCACTTTCATTCATTAAACCGGGTAATCGAAAGATTCTGGCATATCTCAGAGCCTTTCAAGATGAAAAAATCCTTTGCGTGGTGAATCTTTCGCGATTCGCTCAAGCCGTCAGGTTGAATTTATCAATTTTCAAGGGGTTGGCGCCGGTTGAACTCTTCGGCAAAACCGCCTTTCCTTTGATTAACGGACAACCTTATCAACTCACCTTGCCGGGTTACGGATTTTTCTGGTTCCATCTCGAAAAAGCCCCCACGCATTCTATCCAGCATGAGGAAATGGCAAGCCTTGAAGAGAAGCCGGTTCTAGTCATTCCGGACGGATGGAAAAACTTGCAGGAAGCACCCGGTTCCGACATTTCAGCAAAAGCTTTTCCGCAAATCATGCAGTCGTCTTCAAGAGCTCGCCTGGTGAAGGATATCCTGCCTGAATTTTTTTCGACTCGTCGGTGGTTTTCGGGCGGCAAGGAAATTCAAAAGGGAATCACCCTGACTGATTTCGGATTTTTATCAGACTCTC
>MNYA01000370.1:0-2182 GCA_001872985.1 bacterium CG2_30_54_10
CGTCAGGCCGGAAAAGCTGTCTACGTCCACGGCCATGTTCATAGATCTTTCATCCAAGAGATCGTTCCCGGGTCGGCCTATGCGATCTGTGCTGGAAGCCTGACACACCAAGGGCGCGAATCTTTTTGGAAATACGAGCTCAATGCCGGCAAGTTCACAGCCTGGCGCGGTTTTTTTGACGGGTCCGAATACCGTCTCGAATCCCAGCCGGCTTTGTCATTCCAGCTCAATGAATTCCACCAATCGGAGGAAATGAAATGCGCCTGATTTTCGAACTTTCGCTGTTTCTCTGCCTGCTTCCCCTTTGTTGTGCCGCGGCATCACCCGATCGAACGGGATTATTAAAACGGTTCCTTCGGTATGCCGCTCTTAACACAGCATCAGACGCGGCGTCCAAGATCCGGCCCACAACGGAAGGGCAGACGCGCTTTGCCCGCCTTCTCGTCGATGAATTGCACGAATTCGGCCTGACCGATGCCAAGGTAAACCAACAAGGCTATGTTTATGCAACTCTTCCAGCCTCAAGAGGGTTCGGTGAAAAAGCGCTTCCAGTGCCGGGTTTCATCGCGCACCTCGATACAGTCGGGCTTTTGGGAAAAAGTCCCGTCAAGCCGGTGGTTCACCGGAAGTACGCCGGCGGCGACCTGGTTCTTCCCGGCGATCGATCTCAGGTTGTCTCTCCTAAGGAGCACGAACGTCTTGCTGCGAAGAAAGGCAGCGACATCGTCACATCCGATGGCCGCACCGTCCTCGGTGCGGATGACAAGGCTGGAATTGCCGAGATCATGACGGCAATCGACCTCCTGACAAATGATTCGCTCTTCCCGCATGGTCCGGTTAAGATCGCTTTTACACCCGATGAAGAGACAGGTTGCGGCATGGATGCTTTCGACGGCAAAAAATGGGGGGCCGATTTTGCCTATACCGTTGATGGAGAGCAGCTTGGAGAGCTGAACGACGAGACCTTCAACGCGACTTCCGCCTATGTAACCTTCACTGGACGGAACTGCCACCCGGGTTCAGCCAAAGGAGTGATGGTCAACTCCCTTTATGCTGCCGCGAAATTCCTCGCCGGTCTTCCCAAAACCCAGCGTCCCGAGGCCGTCGCCGGTCGAAAAGGTTATCAGCACCCGCATAATATCGTCGGCGAAGAGGAGTCGGCTACTGTCCAGCTCATTCTCCGGGATTTCACACTCCCCGGTATTCAAGCACGCCAGAAGCTTCTCCGTGACTTGGCAACACGCACCGCGAAAAGTTTCCCGGGAATCGAATGCAAAGTCCGGATAGAGGAAAGTTACCGCAACATGAAGCAAGCCATAGAGCCGTATCCATTCCTGATCGCTCTCGCCGCGGAAGCCATGCGCATGGCAGGGATCACACCCGTCAAGCGTCCCATTCGCGGCGGAACCGATGGAGCAAGGCTTTCCTTCAAAGGAATTCCGTGTCCAAATCTGTTTTCAGGGGCGGAAAACGTCCATTCGCGCACCGAGTGGGTTGCCGTCGATGACATGGCCAAATCGGTCGAGACCATCCTGAACATCATCCGGTTATGGCCTTCCCGTGCAGTTCGCAAATGAGCGGGGTTACAGAAAATGGATTCAGGTGAGGCAACACGATCGGGAACCATGAACCTCCTTGGGAAGCTCCTGATCGATTCGGGTCGGATTTCCCGGGAGCGGTGGGGGGAGGTGCTTGCTGTTGCCAGGAATACGAGCGCCGATCTGTTCGCAGTCCTTGCCGAACGGGGGGTCGGCTCCGAGAAAGACCTGATGACCCTTTTAGGGAGAGAGTTGAAGGTTCCGTTTCTCGACCTGTCCTCCTATCTCATTGATCCTGTTATCGCAAAACTGGTTCCCGATGGCATCGCCTTCCGGAACACGCTTTGCGCCGTCAACAAAGCGGGAAACAAGCTCACCGTTGCCATGGCTGACCCCCTCGACATCATCGCTATCGACGAGATACAGCTGACCACGGGCCTGATGGTCAAACCGGTTTTGGCTTCCCCGCGAGAGGTTCGAAAGTGCCTCCAGGAGATCTTCGGGCATTGCTTCCCCTCCAGGAAACCCGGAATTTCCGCTCTTGCTCCCGCTCCCATTCCCGCTCTTGCTCCCGTTCCTGCTCCCGTTCCCGCTCCCGTTCCAGCTCTTGCTCCCGTTCCAGCTCCAGCTCCAGTTCCCGTTCC
>MNYA01000370.1:2202-3374 GCA_001872985.1 bacterium CG2_30_54_10
CTCCCGCTCCCGTTCCCGCTCCCGCTCCCGTTCCAGCTCCAGCTCCAGCTCCAGTTCCCGTTCCAGCTCCAGTTCCCGCTCCGAAGGCCGGCTTCAGATCCCCGGAAAAGGCTGACTTGAAAAAGCTTTGCGGTCAGATACTTTCCAACGTCCAGGAGGGGTTCACCGAGCTTCACATCGAACCATTCGGAAACGAGCTTCGGGTGCGTGGGCGTCGGGATGGCGTCCTTTCCGCAATCATGACCCTTCCGCTGGAAAAGGCGAACGGGGTCGTCGCGGAATTCAAGCTTTTGGCTTCCATGTCGATCGATGAAAAACGGCTTCCCATGGATGGAATCGGCCAAGTGAAGCTGGAAGGAACTTCGTATTTTGTCGAGGTTTCAAGCGTGCCCGTCAGCCATCAAAAAGGTCAGGGCGAAAAACTGAAGATTGTGCTCTACCCCGATTCGCCAAAGCCCTTCCTGAAGCTTTCCGGTCTGGGCCTCGAACCTGCGCAGATCGCCCATTTCAAACATGCGCTCGAAAATCCCCATGGCATGATCCTGGCGACCGGCCATTTTTTGAGCGGCAAATCCACTACCTTGTATGCCTGTCTCGCCGAGCTCGACTCCGAAAAGAGCCTGTCCGCCACGGCGGAGTATTCCCCACAGAATTTCCTTCCCGGGGTTACCCAGATCGAGATCAAACCGGAAATCGGATTAAGCATGGCAAGCGCCCTCCGTCTGCTTGTCCGGCACAAAGTGGAGAACATCCTGCTTGGAGACATGCTTGACCTCGAGACCGCCGAGCTGGCATTCCGGGCCTCCCTCACCGGGCACCTGATTCTTGCACCCACATCCACTGAATGTGCCGCCGCGGCATTCGGCCGGCTCGGGAACAAAGGAATCGACCCCTATTACCTCACGGAGGCAATTCTTCTTGTCGCCAACCAACGTCTCGTCCGAAAGATCTGCCCCGCCTGCAAAATCGAGAAAATGGTCACCTCCGATCAGTGCACGCATTTCAAAATCGACTCTGATTTGCTACGTCGCCTGGAGTTCCCCTTTGGGAGCACATTATGCCTCCCCGCATACGAGGGGAAAGGCTGCGATCGCTGCGGTGGAACCGGTTATCAGGGAGTTACGGGGGTGTTCGAAGTTCTCCCCACCTCGCCTGAATTGAAAAAACTTGTC
>MNYA01000297.1 GCA_001872985.1 bacterium CG2_30_54_10
TGCCGCAGATAAACGCGGATTAACGCAGATCTGGAGTGGAAGGAAAAAAATTAAGAGTTTCCCTGTTTGGGAAAATTGAAGAAAAGGTGAATGGGAGAAAATGGAGAATGGGTGAAAATAAATTTAGGATTCTTGAGAAAACCTCTCCAATTCTCCATTCATCATTCATCATTCATCATTCGTCATTCATCATTTTCTCTGTCTCCACTTCTCCTAAATTCCTTCGTTCTCCATTTTTTCAAACCGCTAAACTCTTACGAATTTACGTATCCGGTCAATCGTTGAAATGAATTGCCTCAAGATGGTTCAAGGCCGGAACCCAAGTGGTAGGGTTCGGCCCGGGTTCCGCCTTGATATTGATCCGGCCTTGGTTGAACGCTTTCAGGGCTACCTGACGGACGAGTCACGCATGAAGGGGAGCGCAGATCTGGTTGCCTTCCCTGAGAGCGAAGCCGAGGTCGCCCAAACCTTGGGGGAAGCGAGCCGCCTGGGCGCAAAAGTGACTGTTTCCGCCGGGCGCACGGGCGTGGTTGGCGGGGCCGTTCCCCTCGGCGGCTGGGGACTTTCCGTCGAGGGCATGAATCAGGTTTCAGATTTTTCGTGGGATCAGGAATCCGGGGAGTTCAGGCTGAAAGTCGGTCCCGGGCTTCCTCTCGATAAAATTCAACGCGCCATCCGCTCAGCTCATTTTCCCTTTTCCCAGCCACCGGACTCGCGAACCGAAGCCCTGCTGGAAGAGTTTCGCGGGCAATCGACCCGATGGATCTTTGCCCCCGACCCAACCGAGACGACTGCCCAGATCGGGGGAATGGTGGCCAGCAACGCTTCCGGGGCTCGGACCTTCGCCTTCGGCTCGACTCGCGATCATGTAAGAGGCCTGACGATCGTGCTTTCCGACAGAACCGTTCTGAATCTCACCCGATCGGCTTGTCACAATGACAACGGCCTGATTTCGATTCAGCGGCCAGACGGGTCGG
The DNA here is from genome assembly GCA_001872985.1 of bacterium CG2_30_54_10. Classification (GTDB taxonomy): domain Bacteria; phylum Muiribacteriota; class Ozemobacteria; order Ozemobacterales; family Ozemobacteraceae; genus CG2-30-54-10. The sequence goes on from MNYA01000297.1 coordinate 978, forward strand.
TCATCATGGTTCCTCAACCCAGCTACCGGATTCCCCGAACCAAGCACGCGGCAGGATATTTCACCGCCCCAAAGCTCGATCCGATCGACCTGTTCATCGGTTCAGAGGGAACTCTTGGGGTGATCACGGAGATCGAGATTGCCCTTTGCCGCATCGACGGCCAGGAAGCGGAAGTGATCGCTTTCTTCCCCGATTTTCTTTCAGGTTGCCGGTACGTCTCGGCCATCCGAAGTCACCGTGAAAGCGCAGGATTCGACATCGAGTCTATCGAGTATCTTTGCGCGGATTCATTGGCCTTGCTAGGAAAAAGTATGCCGGCTCACGGTATTTCCAACCGCTTCCCGGAAGACGGTTCCGTAGCGGTTTTTACTGGGATTCGCATAAAGGAAGACGTTGCTGAAGCCCTTTCCACGGTAGGCCGGTTCATTTCGGAATCGGGCGGGAACTTCGATGAGTCTCTCGCCGCTTATGGCCCTGTCGATCTCGCGCGGATCAAGCACGCCCGCCATGCCATTCCGGAAAGTATCAACGCCATGGTCGCCAAAATAAAGGAAGTCCATCCAAAAATTACCAAGCTCGGCACGGACATGTCGGTTCCGGACGAGTTTCTGACAGAGGTAATGCAGATGTACAGCCGGTACTTGAGCGAGGCAAACCTCAGATTTTTCATTTTCGGCCATATCGGAAACAACCATCTTCATGTAAACATCATTCCACGCAACCCCGCCGAATACGATCGCGGACGCTCCATTTACCTCGATTTTGCCCGGAACGTGGTCGGAATGGGCGGTTCCGTCAGCGCGGAGCATGGGATCGGCAAGCTGAAGAAATACCTTCTGGAAACTCAGTTTTCAGGAAAGGCGCTCGACGAAATGAAACGGGTGAAAAGAGCCATGGACCCTTCACTTATGCTGGGCTATGGAACGCTTTTCGAATTTTGACCCGCCAGAATTCCCGATTTGAACGAACTCGATAGCATACGTCCGCAGCACACCATTGGCCGAGCCTCAACCGCTCATTCGCACCCCCGCTGGCGAACTGCGGAATCTTCGGCTCGATCTCGTCACGCACAAGCGCGACTCCCTTCTGTGGAACGAGTATATCGACCGCTACCACTACCTCGGCTACCAGCCGCTGCCCGGCGCCCAGTTGCGCTACTTTGCCTGCGCCGAGGGCCGCATCCTCGCCCTGCTCGGTTTCGGCGCAGCAGCATGGAGAAAACCCTACTCCGAATTCCAAGACAGGCACAGCACCCATCCATTTGAATCCCAAAGCCAGTTTGCGAGGCTTTTCGTTTGATTCGCATGGGTCTTGATTTGCCATCTTACTGTGGACGGTCAAATTTCTCCCGGAATACCTTCAAAGTGTCATTGCGAGCGAAGCGAAGCAATCCCCTCCTGTCACGAGATTGCTTCGGCGAAAAACGCCTCGCAATGACAAGTTGAAGGGGCTGGCTCGAAAAAATGCACATCGTCAGCATCTGGGGCTTGTACCTGGGATGTGGGTGTGCTTTGATGGGATCATGAGCAAAGAAATTGAAAGCATCCAACTTTCTCGCCTCCTCCCAGCTATCCGGCAACAGTTCTCCCTGATTCCCGATCAGTGTGATCCGAAGGCCAGCGCTCTTGGCTATCATCTCCCAGACGTTCTAATGGCGGGACTGGCCATGATGTTCGTTCAGGATCCAGCGATGCTGGAGTTTCCGCGACGACTGCAGGAACGGCGACGCTCCAGTAACCTCAAAACCATTTTCGGCATTGAGGAGATTCCGAAGGAATCACAGTTCCGTCGAGTCCTGGATCCTATTGATCCCAGCTCGATTCAGGAGGGATTTCAGCCCTGTATTCAGCGTTTGCAGAAAACGCGGTTGTGGCAGGATTACCGCGTGCTGGATGGTCGATATACTGTTTTGATCGATGGTTTCGAGTTTTTCCGGAGCGATCAGCAAGGATGCGGCCACTGCTTGGAATTCCATCACCAGGATGGGCGCATCGACTATGCCCATAAGGCCCTGGCCGCATGTATTGCCCATCCCACTGCCAAACGGCCGCTTCCTCTCCTGCTCGAAGAAATCAGGTGTGAGGACGGGGCCAAGAAACAGGGTTGCGAGTTCAATGCCGCACGTCGTCTCATTCCGGAACTTGCCAAGCAACATTGTCACATGGATCTGATCATCAATGGCGATGGCCTGTTTTCAAAACTTCCGATGGTTCGAGTCATTCGTGATGCGGGACTAAGCTACATTCTTGTGGCCAAGCCAACTGACCACAAGACGCTTGTGGAGAACATTGCCGGCCTCCGCCGCGACGATGGAATCGAGCGGTGGGAAATCACAACGGACGACGGTCGAATATGTGTCTACGAGTGGGTTCATGGGGTCGAGCTGATAGCCACAAGTGACGAGAAGACCAATTGGTTCTCTTTCACTGAGACCTCGGCGAAGGGAAAACGGCTTTATCACAACACC
>MNYA01000243.1 GCA_001872985.1 bacterium CG2_30_54_10
ATACCGAGGATAACCCGCTTCCATCGAACGCCATCACCTGGTATAAGGGTGGGGCACTCTTCAAGACGGGCCCCACCTGGACAAGCGTCCCATCTGATTTTCCGACGGCCGGAACCTACAGCATGATTGTCGTTGCCACTGATTCTACGAATGCGAGTTATTCATTCCCGTTCCAGGTTATTTTCGGCTCAAACAACAATCCGGTGATCACTTTGGTTTCCCCAACCGGTTCCCCCACGTATCAATTCAACGCCCCCATTTCATTTTCCGCTACGGCCATCGATACCGAAGAAGGAACGATTCCAAGCAGCGGATTCTCATGGTTGAAAAGTGGAGCTCCGTTCAAATCTGGCGTGAGCGCCTGGACAAGTGTTCCCGCAGACTTTCCTACCACTGGCACCTGCAGTATGTCCGTCGTTGCCGCTGATACCAAGGGTGGTTCCTCGACATTCGACTTCGCTCTGTTCGTGAACAAACCGCCATTCATCACTTTTGTAGGTGTCGCAACCCCGACGTCCGCTTATCTTGGAAGCACCTCTCTGCCCTTGAAGTGCGAGGTTAATGATGAGTATGAAACTGTTCCGAGCGGCCAAATTTTCTGGTACTACGGGGGTGGAAATTTATTCAAAACCGGCTCCAACGCATTCAATTTCATCGATCTTCCCGTGGCGCCGGGTGGAGCGACGCAGACCATTACCATAGGGGCCTCTGACACCAGGGGCGGAGCCTCTTCAATGACTTTTGAGATTTACGTCAATGCGCCCGCGAGCTTTGCCTTCACGCCAACCAACGGGACATTCATGGTCAACGAACCGGTGACCTTCAGCGCCACCGGCGTTGACCCCAATGACGGCAAATTTTTCGAGGTCGCAAGTGTAACATGGAAATCCTATAACCAGCGGACCGGCTCCTGGGTGGATCTGACGTTCGGCACTTACTCTTTCTCGAATACATGGACGAACAGCACCGACGCCGGGACTCACACGATTCTCATCCAGGGGACGGATGAGTTTAAGCATACAGGCTCGTTGAGTCAGTATATCTATATCAATGCCACCCCGACCCTAGCCATCACCGTCCCCGCGAGCGGGACCCGGTTTGACACTGGAGCGAGCATTACCTTCACTGGAATCGCCACGGATGTCGACACCTTGGGCGATACTCCGCTTACTGTCAACTGGTATTCCGATGCTACTCTCATGGGGTCAGGTTTGACGCTGGCTTCCTCGACCATCGCCTCAGGCCCGCACACCATCTACATGACCGTTACCGACACCTTCGGCTCAACGGCCACCAGCTCTATCCCGATCTTCGTTAACACCTTGCCAGTGGCAACAATCACCTTCACTGCCCCGGCGCAATATGCAACAGGCCCCAACAATGTGCCGGTGTTCATGTATGCCACCTCGTCGGTGGTTTCCTTCACAGCTTCAAACACTGATTTCGAATACAACGGCCCTCTGCCGGCAACCGGAGTGGCATGGTGGAAGGACGTAGGTGGAGTCCCGACATTCCTTGCAACGGGCACCAGTTTCCAGGCCTCGTTCCAAAACGGTCCCGCGACCCTGACCGTGAAATTGTTCGATAGCTGGTTTTCGACGAATCCTACCTATGCCTCAAACTCATTCACGGTGAGCTTGCGCCAGTGGCAGGCCATCCAGGTGGCCACCCAAACGGGTCCAGCCGGAACCATTGACCTTGACGGCACAAACTATTATGTGGTCGCGTCCGCGACGGGTTTGAGAAAGTATACCTACACCCCCGGGTTGCCGATGGTTCTGGTTGACTCTTATCCTCCGGGGGGGCCACCAAGCTCATTCAGTAATCTTATTTCTTTGGCCGCTAGCGGCGGTAAAGTCTATGGTCTCGACAAATCATCAAAATCCATTACAGTTATTACCAATCTTGCCACTTACCCCACGTCTGGAGTTATTCCGACCGGGTTGAATGTTCCCGAGGCAATCGCATGGAACGGGGCCACGTATTGGGTCGCCGATTCGGCGAACAGCGCGGTGTATACGATTAATCCCGCCGATGGCAGTACCCTGGCTACCTCCGATACTTCTGGATTCCCCCCCCTCCCATTCAATTCCACCGCCGGAATCCGTTTTCTGTCAAACGAGTTCTTCGTTGCCGATTCCGGGAACAACCGGGTTCTGGAGTTCAATAGCTCCTCCGGTCTGACGAGTGAGGTTCAACCCTATTATGCCACCGACCCTCGCGATATCGCCGTGTCGACCAACTACCTGTTCACCTGCGCCACCAGCACTGGCGAGATTACGGTTTTCAGCCGCGCCGGTACTCACCCCCTTGTTTCTTCGTTTGGCGGCACCGGCACGGCATTGGGCCAGTTCACCAATCCCGTCAGTATCTTATTCAATAATGGCGACCTTTTCGTCGTCGAGGGGGGCGGCCGGGTCTCGGTTATCCGAACTGGAAGCTCCAACCTGTACAATCCGTGATACCTGCTTGTTCCGGGAGGCGGTATTTCCGCACCGGAACAAGCAGGTGAAATCACGCCCGCGTGTCTTTGAGAAGCTGGGCTTTTTCCTTCTTGGTGAACGGCCGGGAGGAACCCGAGCCGGTTGTCTGGCGACCTCGAGAGGCTCTTCCCGGGTCTTGGGTTGATTCTGGGCCGCGAATTTGACCCATTCAATGAGGATCTCGGTTATCGTTTTCCCCGCGAGTGCGGCAAGACTCTTGAATCGGCGCTGAACGGATTTCGGGACCCGGAAGGTCATTTGTTTGATGCGCTCTTTTGCGGCTTCCCGTAAAGGCCTTCCTTTTTGAAACTCAATAACGGCGATTGCCACAAAGATGTACTGGTATATATTGTTTGACAAGGGTATTTTACGCAGATGAAGCGTGGAAACCCCTTTCACCCAATCCTTCATCCAATCCCTGCACTGGGTGAAAACGTGTGTCATCTCAACAACACCAATCCCATTTGGTTCGTGCGTATCAAACATCGTATTCGCTATAAGCGCAAATACCAGCCTCTTACCCACATGATCCCTTTCGGGCCTTACCTTTGCGTGGGTTTTCTTATCGTTTTTTTCTTCGGCATGGATCCTCTGTTCAAGGCCATGGAAATTTACCAGTCATGGATTGAGCGTATGCTTCACGGTGGTTGACAGACATCAGATCAGTGACAGGATGGTCGGAAATTTTCCCGAAACGATACGTCATTGCGAGGAACGAAGTGACGAGGCAATCTCAAGGTGAAAAGCAAGATTGCTTCGCTACGCTCGCAATGACACTTTCGGTAGTCGGATTGCAAAATTTAGGTGGTATTTTTTACCGTGTGAGCCCTCGATTTGCGATCAAATCGAGCAGCAAAACAAATGCTCTGCTTCCGAGCATTCCCGTGCAGTCAAGCCAAGCTTTTTCGCGCCGGCTTTCCATTCTTCTACCACCTTGCAAGTATCTGTGACGATCTTGCGGGCAAGATCGATATTCAGCCGATAATACTCAGCGGTTGAAATCACAACATCCAAATCGGGTTTGCGGTTATAGAGATCAAAAGAC
>MNYA01000227.1:0-1734 GCA_001872985.1 bacterium CG2_30_54_10
TTCATTCTTCCCCCGAATTATTGAGCTGATACGGCGCTGCCTCCTCGCAAAGACAAACTCCATCAGTCATCGATTTGCCATTACCGATGGCCTGAATTGGCCGCTGCCTTTACATGCTTCAAAGGTCACACCCGGTCAGAAGTCCGCGATCTGGTCGGCGTATTCGGGGTGGTCGATGAAGGGATTCCGGTTGTGCTGAAAATTTTCGATCCTATCATTTCGATCTTTCTCGCCGGCATCGGGTGGATCTTCCTTCGCCCATTGGCGCAGAACCGCTTCCTCATCATTTGGAATCTGTTTCCCGTAGCGAATTGAAAAGTAGAACAGCGCCCGGGCGGTATTGCCTTTTTGCTCCGACCGGATTTCAAACGTGCCGCCGTCGAACTTGCTTCCGCCTTCTTCCCAGGTCGGACGATCGACCTTCCCAAACGGAAAGCTTCCACGAATATTGTTGGCATGCGAATCTGTCGGGAAAAGGTGGTGGAGATCGCACTTTGCATCGCCCGTCGCACCCTGCGATTGGGGCCAGGAATGTTCGACATTCATGTCGGTTGCGGGAGGTTCGGAGTTCGTGTGGATTTTCCGGCCGGTGTAGACGCATTCTACTTCTCCATCGTGGTTGTCGAGTTTGGTGAAGATGATGTCCTGCGCCTGCTGATAGCCTACGGGATACTGATGGGAAATGATTCTCTGAAGCTCCTGGCGAAGGGGCTGATCTCGGAGATTCTTGCAGGTCACGTATAAATCGATTCCTGATTGCGGATCGGCGCCGGGCGCAAGGCGGCTCAGGGAAGCCTGAAAAGACTGCTGGCTGTCTCCAGGGGCGGAGCTGGCGGACTTTGCCTCCTGGAACATCCCGTTGACGGTGTTGCGCAACTGGAAAAAGGCGTGCTGATCGCTTGGATACTTTTCCTCGAGCTGGTTGAGCTCCTTTAGGAACTTCTGGAACAACGCGTCAACTTTCGAGGTTTTCGAGGTTTTCGCGGTCTCGGCAATCGAGGGCAAACAGGCGAGTGACACAAACCCGCTGATGACGGCAATCAGTGTTATGATTCGCAATCGTTTCATGTGGAGCCTCCTAATAAGGTTAACTTAGAATCCTCACGTTCATTCGGAACGAAAAAAACAGATACCCCAAAGGGGTTGAATTATGCACGCCGACCGGGAACGATCTCTTGATTATACTGATCGATTTGCAAAGCGCAAGACGTAAGTTTTTGAGCTGATACGCAACGCTTTCCGCCAGCTCAAAGCCCCTTCATCCAATCGAAAAACTCGCGCTCGAAGTCATTGAAAGACATGTTGCAGGCCGTGGTTAGCACCTCGTCGAGGCCGTTCCCTTGCGCGAGCGAGGTCAGGAGCTGATCGATTCCCTGCCAGCCGAAACGCTCGATTATGAACCGAACAGAAAGGTATGACTCGAGGTAGCCGAGGGGAATGTGTTCCCCGTATGCTCCTCGGAAAGGATTCAGGTTTATTTGCTTGAGGGGGATGAACGTATGATCGTTCAGGATGCGGGTCTGGAAGAACTTCTCGTAGTCCGACCGCAGGTGCGTCGGATCCCCGAATGAGGCCTGGAACTCTTCGTAGACTGCGAGGCCTTCGTTGATCCAGACCGGACAACGGCTGTTTGTGCGGAGGTTGATGATAACATGCGTGAACTCGTGGGCCAGGATTCCCTTTATCGAGTTCATGTCCGAATAGCCCTGCCTAAGGGGAACGAATATTTTCTCG
>MNYA01000227.1:1741-5106 GCA_001872985.1 bacterium CG2_30_54_10
AGCCTTGTTAATCTCGTAGAACTCTTCGGTGCGGAAGAAAATGACATTGATCTGAATTTCGGGCTTCAGCATGAGATCGGAAGTGACCTGATCGTAGATATCTTCGAGAATCTCCATGGTCATGTCGCCGATGTCTTGTTGTGAATTTCCGGCGTAGTGGACAATGAACCGCTGGTTTTCGTCTTTGGTGGTTCCGGCGATGAATGCGTCCTGCTCTTTTGCCTGCCTGATCAATTGCTGGACGGCTTCTGCGCTCTGTTTGCCAGGGGATTGCTTCAGCGCTTCTTCCCAGGCCTCGACCGCTTTGTCGTAATCTTTCAGCTCGAAATGGCACTTTCCGGTGCAGTAAAGGAGATAGAAGTCGGTCGGAATCTGCTTTTTAGCCTTGTCAAAGTTTCCCACCGCATCCTCGTATTTCATCATGTTCATTTGGGAAATCCCCATCTTCATGAGACAATCGAGGTGGTCTGGTTTTATCGCCAGCGCCTGATCGAACTTGGAAATTGCATTTTCGAAATTTTTGTTGGCGAACAGCGCGTCCGCCCATCTGTAAGTAACGTTGAAGTTCTCGGGGGCCAGATCGGAAGCCTCGAAGAAAAGGTTCTCGAGCTCGCCGAAGGGCTTTCCCCGCATGGCCGCCGCCTTTTGCACCAGAAGATCGGAAAGCGCGAACTTAGCTTCCTTGTTGTCGGGGGATTGGCTGACCGTTTCTCTGACCGCTTCTATCTTTGCATCGATCTCTTCGCTCGTCAGTGCCTTCGGTTTGAGGTTCAATTCAACCGTTTCTTCCTTGGGGGGGGCCTGCCCTTCTGGCGCCGATTGCCCGTCTTGCTGCGCTTGGCTATCGGAGGCTGTTTCCCCGTTTGACCCAGGCTGGGGCTCTTGGGGGTCTTGGGGCTCTTGGGGCTCTTGGGGCTCTTGGGGCTCTTGGGATTCTTGAGTTTGCTGTTCATCCTGGGCGACCAGAGCAACCGGGAAAAAAAGAATGAACGCCGCCAAGGCAAGAGCGGCAACCTCATAAAAAAAACTTGAAAGCCAAAATCTCATCATAACGCCCCCGTTTAAACCTATCTTTAACCTAGCATAGCACAAAAAAAGTGGCTTGTCGGGAGCATTCAATTGACATAGCATTCGATTGCCAGGTCGAGGGGCTTAGGCTTGCCCATATAGGGCTCCACGTTTCAACGAGAACGCCAAGAAAGGCGGAAAAATGTATGGCTTGCAGTCACAAGTTGTACAAGAAGGACGACGGAAGTTACGCTTACACGCCCCCCCCCGCGTGTGTTGCCAGCTGGCCCGGAAAGGCGCTGAACCTGGTGCTTCTCAGCACCCCATATACTGGTCCGGTGGGATCTCTTCCGGAGGGGTTCGCCGACCCCAAACATTCCAACCCGCCGATCAACTTCGTGAAGTAGGTTCACGTAAAGCAGGTTTTGCCATGGAGGTTCAAAGCGGAAAAAAGGAAAGTTGCCGCCACAGAGAGCACAGAGTTCCCGGAGAAAAACACAGATAGAAATCCAAAAGGTACCTGCTCAAAAAGAAGGGGCATTAGCTGATTCTCAACATAAAGCGAGATTCCTCACATTCGTTAGGAATGACAAACGATGCTGCCATTTCGACCGAAGGGAGAAATCTCTTGCGCCAGGAATCATTGAGTTACACCGAATTATTGAGTAGATACAAGCGATCATGTCTCCGGGCACAAGGCCGACCAGGGAACTCCGAAGGCCATTTGATTTATTCTCGATCCCCCTGAGCCTGCGTTAATAACAAGGCCGGGGGCTATTTTCCGTTTCGGATACGTCTCGCGGAAAGCCCGAATTCCCCTTGTATCATGACTCGAAAGGTGGGATTTGCATTTTATCTCGATGGGAAAGAGGGTTCCATCGCGCTCTAAGAGCAAATCAACCTCTCCGCCCCCTGACGTTCGCCAATGGTACATGTTTGGGGAAACATCCAAAGTGATGAATTGACGTCGAATTTCATTGACGACCCAGGATTCGAAAATCGACCCGAGAAGCGGATTAACCGAAAGACTTTCCGGAGATGAGATCCGCTGCAAAGAGCAGAGGAGGCCGGAATCGACGAAATGTCCTTTCCGTTTTCCGGAAATCCGTTTGAGAGCGTTTCCGTGAAAGGGAGGCAGTTCAAACCATTGAAATGTTCCGGTAAGAAGGTCAAGCCACCTCCGCGCCGTTGCCGGTGAAATTCCGGCGTCTCTCCCGAATTGAGACGAATTGATTTCCTGGGCGGTGAGGGCAGCCGTCATTGCCAAAAAACGTCCGAAGTCAGAGAGATCTTTGATGTCTCCCATGATTCGGATATCCCGCTCGACATAGGTTTGAACGTAGGATTCGAAAAAGGTGGGAAGTAAATCATTCGAGAGATCCCGAACGGCGGGGAATGACCCTTTCCAAAGCACTCTATTCAATCGTTCTTTGGAAATACAATCAAGGGAGGAAATTCCCTGGGAGAATTCGGGATCTTCCAAATATGTCTGAATGAAGCCTTTCATCTTTTTCCCCGCACCGGCAAATTCCTTTTGGGTCATTCCGTCGAGTCGAAGAATTCCGACCCGGCCTGCAAGACTTTCTGAGACGGTCTTTAAAACCGCCAGGTTTTGGGAACCGGTTAGAAAGTATTGGCCGGGTCGCTGTTCCAGATCAACTTTCCTCTTGATCGATGAAAGGAGTTCAGGAACGAACTGAATTTCATCAAGGATGATCGGGGATGGGAAACTTTCCAAAAAAAGATCCGGGTCTTGGCGTGCCCGATGAATATCCTGGATCGGATCAAAAACAACGCATGGGACTCTCGGGAACAAATGTCGCAGAAGAGTGCTCTTCCCGACTTGTCGAGCGCCGACGACGAGGATCACCTTGAAATGCCGGGCGACCTTTTTTATTTTTTCTTCTGCAAGGCGGGGAAGATAGGAAAGTGAAACCATTCAACTGGCAACCTTTTCTGGTTTTCCTTGAAAATACACCATGGACTTTTAAATTTCAAGTAAACACATCCATCGCACATTGATGAGCAAAAAATTGCCAACAAACGTTGATGAAATCTTATGTCTCCTGAACTCAAGCGGTTAAAAAGCGCACGCCAGCGATTTTCTCAGCAATGTAACCGCCGTCGGGACCAGTCTGCGGATTCAGCTTGTAAAGGAACGTTGAGTGGGTTACGTTCGAAACCACGCCCGGCCATGTTCCCAGCAAAATAACCGTAACGATTTCGGCCGTCTACCCCCGGGAGGCAGTGCTTATCCGTTCAGGGGTATCGGCCGCGGTTCCGAACGTGGGGATTGCCGCTCCCTGAAAAAATGGAAATACTAGTCCTTAGTCACAGTTGAGTTTAGGGTAAACTGA
>MNYA01000373.1:0-3485 GCA_001872985.1 bacterium CG2_30_54_10
AACATCATACCAAGTCTGAAAAGTGAATGGGTGCATTCCCGAAAAAAGGTATTCGCCAAGATGGTGGCGACACCCCAAAGATGAGAACGTGTCATTGCGAGCGAAGCGAAGCAATCTTTTCGATCGAGATTGCTTCGTCGCTTGCGCTCCTCGCAATGACACACCCTCTTCGTTGATGCGCTGCCACTGCTGTTCTCTCGACCGGCTACCTCTTTTTTGGAATGCGCCCCGTCTCCTCGCAACCCGCGAAGTGAATTCGGGTGTATCGCTCCCTGCGATCTGACCCTTGGCGCCAAACGTTTCTGCTTTCGTGAATTCTCCCAGTAATATTTGGGGTAAAACAACCGTATCTGCTCAAAAAGAAGGGGCATTAGCTGATTCTCAACATAAAGCGAGATTCCTCACTTTCGTTCGGAATGACAAACGATGCTATCATTTCGACCGACAGGGCGAAATCTCTTGCGCCAGGAATCATATTGTTACCCCGAATTATTGAGAAGATACAAGCAATCTGCCAACCCTAATGTTTGGAAAGTGTGGGAGCGATTCACCTGCATTTCCCCGATGCCAATTGACATAATACCCGTAGAGAGGGTAGACTTAGTTCGAGGGAATGTTTGGTACTAGGCTTTAGATGGTCGTTTTGTCGTAGAAAAAGCTGGTGGTTTGTTTTTTCGAGGTCGTTAAGTTTGCGAGCCATCAGTGATGGAAGCAAAGAATTTTGGGCTTTCGGGAAGTTTCCCGCCAAGTGTGGCATGTTTTATGCTCTCTAAACCCTGGAGGTAGTTTATGCGCCGAACAAGGCACGGACAAGCGTTGGTTGAGATGGCAATACTTTTCCCACTTTTGCTTTTGATCATCGTGGGGGGTATTATCGACTTCGGAATGGCCTTCTACAACATGCTAACCCTTCAGCAATTGGCCAACGATGCCGCCCAATATGCCGCCGAATCGAATTGTGGAGTCGCTCGGAGTGCAAGCGAAGTCTACGCCTATGTCGGGACGAAGAAGCCCTACTATTGGAAAACCTCCGACTTTCCGACCCCCACCTACGATCCGAATGTCCAGCTATACCTGGGGTCCTCCCCCGGCAAAGCCGTTCAAGTGACCTTAAAATACAACAGCCCTGTGTATACGCCCTTTTATCAGGCGATGATGAATGCCATAGGCTCAGGGCCCTACATTGTTTTGGGGTCCAAAGCTGTCTACCAAATTCCCACCACGGTGTACACAAGATAGGGGGACACGTTATGAAAAAAAATCGCACAGGGCAAGCGTTGGTGGAGTTTGCGCTTGTTTTTCCAATTTTCATTTTCGTTGTGCTGGGCCTTATAGATTTTTCCAGGGTCTTTCATGCTTGGTCGACCCTGAACTTTCAGTGTGTCCAGGCCGCCAGGGCCGCCGCCGTCCGGCTTGACCCGATGATCGCGCGAAATGTGTTCGGTTCAGGCACCCATACCAGTCTGGCCACTGTTACGGCCACCTTTGACCAGTTCAGATCCCCGATGATGATACCCTCTCTTTACCACGACCGGGGCTTCTCCGGAGTAGGGGAAAGCGCAGCCAGCGTTACGGTTTACGCGCAATACGATCTCGAGTTGCTCACCCCTGGAATCGCGGCCCTTATCGGGTCGTCCGCCAAACCTGGTTTCATTACCTTTTCCGCCCGAGCCCAGGAAATCAAGGAATGATGTTTTCAGACCTCAGAATAATCACCACCAAATGATCTGAAGATTCAGTATCCATGCGAGTATGCACCCGATAAGAATATCAACTCCGAGGTAGAATTTGTAGCGTTTCGACTGGTCCTCCTGGTCGATGGTCTTTTTCAGAAATGCCCCGGTGGTGAAACTTGCGAAGAGCATTCCGGGCGCGTTGCGTCCGTAGTTCAGATACTGAATCAAAAGCGCATGAGGGATTCCTACGGCGTTACAGAGCAGGAAGGCGCCAATCACAAATTTGCTTCCGGCCAGCGCCCCGATTCCTCCAAGGAGTTTCACGTCGCCCATTCCGATGACTCCGAACAGGGCGAATCCAAAAAACAGGATGAACCCGAGAAATGTCGCTGCAATGCTGTGTCCAAGCCCACTGAGGCCAAAGAGCCATGCGTTTGCCACCCACCCGATCGTTACCATCGGGAAGGTCAACCAGTTATAGATTCTTCCCTTCCATAAGTCGGTGACCATGGCTACCGCAGCCCCGGAGACGGCCAGCCCACGCAAACAAAAGATCGGGTCAATCATGATGTTCCCAATTTAACACGATCGGTGCAAATTGTAACCGATTCTGTTTTAGGCGCATCTTGAGGATCACCCAAAAGGGATTTCCGTTTGGATGGTTGGCGTGTCGAAGCGACTTCGGATCAGGTTTTCACGTAACCGAGAACCTTGGCTCTGATGCTCTTGAGAAAATCGCGGCTGGCGCAGATGTCCGACTCAGGCTCGCCCTCGCGGTGGAGGAAAACGACTCCCCCGGCTTGAGAGGCCATAATTCCGGCATCGGGCGCGTCGAGCAGCCCGGGAGTGTCGATCATGACCAGCTCTACACGCCGTTTTAACCGATCGAGAAGATCGATCATCGCCGCTGAACCGAGAAGTTCAGATGGCCTGGGGGGCAGAGGGCCGCAGGTCAAGATACCCAGGTTCTTTTCGGAAGTCTGCTGAACGAGGTTAATCCCACCTCCTCCGCAAAGCGCGGTGGTGAGACCCTGGTAATTTTCCAAGTCAAAAACCCTGTGTAACGCGGGCTTCCGGAGGTTTCCATCGACCAGGACGACCGAATAACCAGCCTGGGCGAAGAGAATCGCGAGATTGGCGGAAAGCGTTGTCCGACCCATACCGTTTCGAGCCGAGCAGACGAGAATGATGCGGGTTCCGGACTCCGATATCGCGACCTGAAGATTCGAACAGAGCGTCCTGTAGGGGCCGAGCCTCGGAGATTCGGGGTCATTCAGAACGAGGAGCCGGTCGTCATGGGGGCGGACGCAAACCAAGTCAGGCTGCGGAAGAGCCAGCCGAATTGTGTTAAGGGCTGGGATCTGCATCAAAGCCTGAATTCGTTCGATCTCGATTTTGGGGGTTCCTCCGCCCATAAGAGCGGAAGCAGCGGCCCCGACCAGCTCGGCCTTGATCGGCACAGGGGTATAGAGCAGAAAAATGGCCATAAGGGCTCCGCTCAGAAGGCCAACCACCTGACGCTGTATCTCAGATAGGCCCATCGGGCGCGGGATTTCCCGGTCCTTATTAATGACCTGGATCTGGCCAACGCTGGTCGACTGTTTGAGCTTCAGATCCTCGAGCTTCATAAGAACGCCTGCATACAGCCCTTCCAAGGATTTTTGACGCGAAACCAAGGCTTCGAGTTCGATGTTCGAAACCCCCTCGGAGGCCGTTTCGGAGGTGAAGGCATTGAGACGGTCACGAATCTGCCGAAGCTTGGTTTCCCTTGCCTCGATTTTTTTCTGGAGGCTCTCAAATTCGGGGTTT
>MNYA01000373.1:3511-4526 GCA_001872985.1 bacterium CG2_30_54_10
TTTGAGACGGGCTTCGAGCCGATCGATCTGCCCTGCCAGGTGAATTATCTTGGGATGCTTCTCCCGATAAGTCTTGAGGAGTTCGAATAGGGAAGCCCGAGATTTGGAAAGAGCGTTGGCGGTTTGAGAAAATGAACTGGTGAGTTCGCGGGATGAAACCACCTTGATCCGTGGAAGAACCTGCTGTTGCTTGCGGAGTTCCTTTATTTTTGCCTCTTCTGCACTGGCATCGTCTTCGAGGGCAAGCGCTTCAGGGCTCGCGGCCTGCAACTGACTGGTTTTCAGGCTGGAGACTTCATTTTTGGACGCTTCCAGTTTTTCGAGTAGGAGTGTTTTCTTCCGATCGAGGGACTGGATTTCAAGGCTGTTGGCTTCATCGTTATAACGAAGGAAACGATCTGAAAGTGTTTTGATGAGGGAATCACCCAAGCTCTGGAGAACCCGCGGATTGTAGTTTTTTACTACCAGTTTCACCAGCCCACCGCCGCCATCTTCGAGGGAAAACATCTCCTGAGCGAGTGCAGCCGATGGGTCGATTCCGCATGCAGTGCAGACATCTTGAAGGGTCTGATTTTGAGAGAGGATCCCGTTCATGGAGGCGGCCAGATTTTCTCCTGATGTTTCCTCAGAGGAAAGTATCCGCAAGAGGGCGGTGCTTTCGTAGGTCGGAGGAAAATGGCGATTGATAAGGGTTGTCAGTAGAAGTGAAAATGCAATGATAAGAAACGCTTGCCGTCTGTTGCATCCCAGACTGCGTAGGATCCCTTCAATCAGGCTTTCCTGCGCCATGGTGCCTCCTAGAATCGGTTCTTTGTCTGCGGCTGAATTGTCTGCTGCGAACAGCCTACAGGAACCTTCGACAAAAGCCCCCGAAAACCTGAGCGGGTTTACTGGGTTTCCGGACGAACCCAAAAGGTAACTTCTCAATAAAGGGGGGCACGCGCCCCCCTTCGCCTCGCGAAGTAAATTCGCGAGGCTCATCCCCTGCGGTCGGGCGCTTTGCGCCCTCCGGTGC